>CAZCWA010000041.1:0-3418 GCA_964502265.1 uncultured Myxococcaceae bacterium
CTTGAGGATGTAGTTCTGGATGTAGGCGCGGATCCACCACACCGCGTAGGAGATGAGACGGATGCCCTTGTCGGCGTCGAACTTCTGGACCGCCTTCATCAGGCCGATGTTCCCCTCCTGGATGAGGTCCGCCATCCGGATGCCGTAGGAGCGGTACTCGTAGGAGACCTTCACCACGAAGCGCAGGTTCGCGGTCACCAGGCGGTGGCCGGCCTGCAGGTCGCCCTTCGCGTACTGGCGCGCCAGCGCCTGCTCCTCCTCGACGGTCAGCAGCGGGTAGCGGTTGATCTCCGCCAGGTACATGGAGAGCGAGCCGGGGCTCGAGGACTCGGTGGACATCTGCATGGGCTTCTTCTCCCTATTGGACCTTCTCGAAGGCTTCTTTTCCGACGCCACTCCCCAACCTCCCGTGTGTGCCTTGCCTTGAGCAACGTGGGTGCCAAAGGCTTGTCATTGGAAAAAGTAAGTAAAAACGCGCACTTCACGCCGAAGGGCGCGCGCGGGGGACCTCCTTCCTGTAACTTCTACGGCTCTGGCTCGCCCCGGGCGGGAACAGGCGCTGTACTTTCTTCCCAGGTGCGCTTCGGGGGGGACTTGACCTGTGCCGCGTCCGCGGGTCGCCAGCCGTCCGGGTGGCTCGGGTCCTCCCCCGGATCCACCAGCCGCTCGTGCCGCGAAGGCTGCTGGAAGCGCTCGGGCCTGTTGTCTGTGGGTTCCATGGGACGACCTCCAGTGAGGCACCCTAGGCACGTGCCAATCGCGCTTCAGCGAAGCGGCCGGGCCAGGCCGGGGGGCGGGCAGGCGCCAAAGGGCCGGAGCTTCTGGGGTCAGCGGCGGGAGAGGGCGCGCTTCAACGACCCGAGCAACACCCTGCGCTCAGCCGGCGAAAGCGCCTTCCCACCGAAGCGAGACGCCGTCCACCACCGGACCACCTCCGCCAGCGCCTCGGCTGCCGGGTGACGCGCGGCCGAGAGACGAAGGGCCTGGTCCTCGAAGCCTTCGCCCGGCCGGGGCGGAAGGCCCGCGCGCGCGAGCAGGGCCTCGGCGTCGTCGCGAAGCCGGGTGGCCGGGTGCACCGTGCGTCCGCGCGCGAGCAGGCGCCGCACCCGCCAGTATCCATATAGAAGGAGGCCCAACGACCCGAGCAGCAGCCAGACGTTCCGGCCCGGGTTCGGCAGCGCGCCCGCGGTCCCCTTCGTTGCCGGGCCCACGCCGCCATCGCCGCGCACCCGGTCCCAGGCGCGCATCACCAGGCGGGCCTGATCCCGCAGCGAGTACTCCAGCACCGAGTTCCGCCACTTCCCCTCGAGCGCCTCGTACTGGCGAAGCAGCCACCCCAGCACCGCCAGCGGCCTCGCCGCGCGACCTGCCGCGGGGGTGGCGTCGAGGTTCACGAAGCCGCGGCCGTCCACCCAGACCTGCGTCCACGCGTGCGCGTCGCCGGCCCGGAGGACGTAGGTGCCCTCGTCGTCCACCCGCTCCCCGCCGAAGAAGCCGGTGGCCACCCGCGCCGGGATGCCCTGGGTGCGCAGCATCACCGCGAGCGCCGAGGCGAAGTACTCGCAGTGGCCCTCGCGCCGGTCGAAGAGGAAGTGCGCCAGCAAATCGCCCTCCACCTCCGGCAGGTCCAGCGAGTAGCGGTAGTTGGACTGAAGCCAGGTCTCCAGCCGCCGGGCGGCGCGCAAGGGATCGCGCTCGCCGGCCAGCGCAGTCCGGGCCAACTCCGCGATGCGGGGATCGAGCTCCGGCGGAAGGGCGAGCATCCGTGTGCGGGCTGCCTCGTCCAGCGGTGGGGGCGGGGGCAGCACCTCGGGCCTGCGCGCGCTGAGCGCCACGTAGGTGTAGACCTCCGCCCGATCCGCGAAGCGCACGTCCTGCCCCGGGCGGTGCACGAGCCGCGTCCGCCCGTGCCCTCCGCCGGTCTGGGTTCGCGCGCCGTTGAAGGCCACGCCCTCCACCATCGACAGGGCGAGGTTGGAGCCCATCGCGGGCAGAAGCTCGAACCTCTGCCGCAGCAGCGAGGGCTGCGCGTCGTCGTGGTCCCGCACCACCACCCGGTGGGAGGGCGACTGTGCCGGTCCGTCCTCCGTCCAACCGGTGCCGGTGAAGGTGCCGAGCGTGGCGGCGAGGAAGTAGGCGTCCAGCCTGTCGGTCAGGGGATCGGGCTGGAGCTGCACGCGCGCCACCACCCGCGGGTTGGTCTTGATCGCCCCGCCCTGGGCGGAGAGCTGAAGGCCGCCGTCTCCCAGCCCGGTGACGCCCCCGAGCCCCCGCGAGACCCGGCCGCCCGCCACGTTCCACGACAGGCGGGGGAAGACGGCGAAGAGGACCACCGCCCCGGTCAGCGCGAGCGCCATCCCCCACGCGCCGAGCCGGAGCGCGGGCCCGGTGCGCAGAGGCTCCGTGGGCGATGCGGCCGACTCCATCACCGAGAGCAGCAGCGCGAAGCAGGCGAGGACGGCGTAGATGGCGAGCGCCACCGCGAAGAGCAGTTCGCCGGAGAGCGCGGCGCCGCCGGCGATCATCAGGAGGCCGGTGAGGTGGACCTGCTGATCCGTCCGCGCCGAGGGATCCGAGAGCATGCGCTGCGCGGTGATCAGCGAGGCGAACGCGCAGGCGGCCACCACCAGGTCCAGGCTCCCCGCCGCCGCGCTGGAGTAGAGGGCGATCGCGCCGGCCAGAAGCGCCACGCCGCTCGCCCGCGGGACCCGGCGGAGGATCCGGATGTCTGCCAGCGCCAGCACCAGGGTCAGCCCGAAGACGGCGATGGTCCACACCGGCAGCGCGAACGAGAGCGCCATCGAGGCGAACGCCGCCCCCGCCGCCAGATCGCGCAAGGACAGCCGCAGCCTCGAACGTCGCCTCGCCGCCGCGGAGGTCACGCTGCCTCCTTCTCGTCCGAGGCCGCGTCTCTGGCCGGGTCTTCGGTGAAGCCCAGGCCACACAGCGCCCGCAGGATCCGCTTCTCCTGCGCCACGCCCGAAGCGGGACGCAGCGCCACATGCTCGCTCTGGAAGCCCACCTCATGACCCGACTGAACGAGGCGGCGCACCTGGGCCGCGAGCCGCTCGCACTCGCGCTCGAGGGCCTCGGACGGGCGCTCGGTCGAAGGGCGCAGCACCACCTGCCGCCGCTCGTCCCGCGCGCGATCGAGCTTCACCCACTGGCCCAGGGTCGCGCTCCTCGGTCCGTGGATCCGGCGGGCCTCTTCTCCCTCGCGCAGGGGCGAGATCCCCGTCACCTCGCCGGCGCCGCCCACCGCCAGGGGGCTCGCGTGGGTCCCATCCTTCGGATCCGGCGCTGCGCCCTGAAAAGCATTGAGCGGGAGCCGGCGCGGGTAGACGTAGAGGACGCCCGGCGCATCGAAGACCCGGCTCTTGCGGAAGAGGCCGAAGGGAAAGCGCGTGGTGACCCGGAT
>CAZCWA010000041.1:3518-17446 GCA_964502265.1 uncultured Myxococcaceae bacterium
CCGGAGACGACGATCAGGCTGAGCTGAAGCGCCAGCACCAGGTAGAGCAGGTTGTTGCCGGTGTTCAGCGCGCCCAGCCCCACGCCCACCGTCACCACCAGGTACGTCCGCCCCGCCCGCGTCACCTGCAGCGTCCTCGGCGGACGGAGCAGACGCAGCAGTTTCTCCCGCCATTCCGGGAGGTTGCGTTGTCGGGTGATGAACCGCTGGGGCGCGGGCGCGTTCATGGGGAGGGCGGGGGATTTGGCGTTCCGGCTACCGCGGCTCCTGCACCTGCTGGGCGATCTCGGAGAGCAGCAGGGAAGCCTCCTCGCGCGAGTACCCGCCCATCACCGCCGAGCGCAGAAGGAGCCGGTGGGCCAGCGCGGGCCCGAGGCACTCGCGGACGTCGAGCGGGGTGGCGAAGTCCCGGCCCTGGGAGAGGGCCTGCGCCCGCGCCGCGTCCGCGAGGGAGAGCAGCGCCCGGGTGGAGGCGCCGCGCTCCACGTCCGGGTGGGTGCGGGTGGCCTCGCCCAACTGGACGATGTAGCGGGCCAGCGCCTCGTCGAGCCGCACCGCCGAGGCCGCGGCCTGCAGCGCAAAGAGCGCATCCGGACCGCACACCGCGGTGAGGTCCCGGAGCGGGTCGCCTCCTGCTCGGGTGGAGAGCAGCTCCGTCTCCACCTCCGCCGAGGGATGTCCCAGCGAGAGCCGGAAGAGGAACCGGTCGAGCTGCGAATCGGGCAGGGGATAGGTCCCCGCCAGGTCCACCGGATTCTGGGTGCCGATGACGGTGAACGGCCGGGGCAGCGGGAAGGTGGTCCCATCCAGCGAGACCTGGCCCTGTCCCATCGCCTCCAGCAGGGCGGACTGGGTGCGGGGCGGCGCGCGGTTGAGCTCGTCGGCGAGGACCATCTGGTGGAAGACCGGGCCCTTGCGCAGCTCGAAGGTCTGGGTCTGCGGCCGGTAGAGCTGTCCGCCGAGGATGTCCGCCGGCAGCAGGTCCGAGGTGAACTGCACCCGCGCGAAAGAGAGATCGAACGAGCGCGCGAGGGCCTCGGCGAGAGTGGTCTTGCCCACGCCGGGGACGTCCTCGAGCAGGAGGTGTCCGCGCGCGACGAGGCAGACGATGGCGGCGCGCACCTGCTGCGGCTTGCCGGCCACCGCGCGGCCGACGTTGGCGCACAGCCGGTCGATCAGGGCGCGGGCCTCGGCAGGCGAGGGAAGGGCGGTGGGGGGCAGCGGACGCGCGGAGGAGGTGGAGCTCACGGGGCGGGACTGTACCAGCCGGCCCCGGGACGCTCGTGGCTGCTTTGATCCGCGCATGCCCGGTCGCCCGGGCCCGCTAGAGCCCCAACCGGGGGAGGCCCGCGGCGTCCTCGAGCACCTCGATGTGACGCCGGGCGCAGGTCGCGAGATCGAAGAGCCGCTCGGCGCGCGCGGTGGCGTTGCTTCCCAGGCGGAGGCAGAGGTTGGGGCCGTCCATCAGGATCTGGAGCGCCTCGGCGAGCGCCCGCTCGTTCCCGGGCTCGAAGAGCAGGCCACTCTCGGCGTCCTGGATGATCTCCGGGATCCCGCCGGTGCGGCTGGCGACCACCGGCAGCCCGCTGGCCATGGCCTCGGCGATGGTGAGCCCGAAGGCCTCGTCCCACACCGCCGGGTGCACGAACACGTGGGCCCGCTCGAGCAGCGCCTCCACGTCGTCGCGCAGGCCCAGCAGCTCCACCCCGTCGGCGATCCCCAGCTTCGCCACAAGCTGCTCCAGCCTCCCGCGCTCCGGTCCATCTCCCGCGATGCGCAGCCGGAAGGCGCCCTTCGGCAGGCGCGCCACCGCGCGGAGCAGCACGTCGATGCCCTTCTGGGGGATGAGGTGGGCGACCGAGAGGATCTCCATCGGCTCGTCCGGCCCGCGCGGCCGGCGGACCCTGCGGAAGCGGGAGACGTCCACCCCGTTGTAGACGCGCACCACCTTGTCGGTGCGGAAGCGGGCGAGGTCGCGGGCGCGCACGTACTCCGAGACGCCGACCACTCGCGAAAGCCGCCGCGCCACCGCCACGTCGAGCAGCGACGAGACCGGCCGGCGCACCGCCCCCGGCTGTCCGGAGGTGTGGTCGACGTAGACGATGCGCGCCCCCGCCGCCGCGTAGCAGAGCCTGGGCACCAGCTCCCGGACCTGGAAGAAGTTGAACTGCACCACGTCGTACTGCGCCAGCCGCCGGACCCCGGACAAGGGCCGCCCGGTCAGCTCCGGGAGCTTCCGCAACGAGGCGCCCGCCTCCCGCAGCCGCTCGGCGAAGGTGGGGTGCACCGGGTCGAGGCAGTACAGGTCCACGAGGTGCCCGCGCACGGCCGCGTGCTGCGCCATGGCGACGATCCAGTCCTCCATCGACCCCAGCTTCCGGGGCGCGAGGCTCATCAGGAGCCCCAGCCGCAGGGACCTCGCCGCCCGCGCCACCACCTCGTTGCGCAGGGGCGGCGGAAGCTGCCTTCGCGCCAGCTCGTTTCTTGGCGATGCCTCCCCGCCCGTTCGGGCGGTGACCTCCCTGCCCAGCGCCCCCTCGGTCAGCCCCTCTCCCACCTGTGCCCCCCTTCCCCCCGACCCTCCCGAAACTGCGCACCCGCGCGGAGGCCGGGAACCGCGCCCGAACGCCGTGTTCGAGCGTCCGGTGGCGGCCTGTCGGCGGTGGAACAATTCGAAATTCGCGCTCGTTGGGCGGTGCACAACCGGGAGCGACCTGCGGTCAGTCTGGACGCCGGCGCGCGCGGAGGGGTGAAGGAGCGCAGTTTGAAAGACAACACCATCCGGGCTCTCGGCGCGCTGTTCGCGCTCGGGACGGCCGCCACCGCGTTCGCCAGCGCCACGCCGGTCTTCTCCGGCGACTTCGAGACGGGGGATCTCAGCCAGTACCAGACCCTCGATCAGCAGACGCCCGACCGGATCCAGGTCGTGCAGAGCCCGGTCCGGCAGGGCAACTACGCGGTGAAGACCACGGTCCAGCCGGGCGACCTGGTGAAGAACGGCTCGCGCGCCGAGTACGTCATCACCTCGCCGATGTTCCACGAGGGCGAGGAGCGCTGGTTCCACTGGTACACCCAGTTCCCGGCCGACTTCCGCACCAGCCCGAAGTGGCACCTCTTCACCCAGTGGCACTCGGGCGACTTCGGCGTGCCCATCGGGTTCAACCTCCACGGGGAGAAGATGTCCTTCCGGGTGATGGGCACCGAGTACGACAAGCGCTCCGACTGGTCGGGCGGCTATCTCTGGGAGGCTCCGCTCGAGCGCGGCAACTGGATGGAGTTCATCCTGCGGGTGAAGTTCAGCGCCAACCCCAACGTGGGCTTCGTGGAGCTGTGGAAGGACGGCCAGAAGGTGGTGGAGCAGACCTTCCACCAGACGCTCTACCCGGGCGGCTCGGTCTACGTGAAGCAGGGCCTGTACCGCGACCGCACCATCGACTGGACCCAGCACATCTTCCACGACGGGTTCGCCGTCTACTCGCAGCGGCCCGAGCACCTCTTCGCTCCGCCCGCGCCGCCGCCGCCGCCGCCTGTGGCCTCCAATCCGCCGGGCAGCATGCTGCCGGGTGACGGCGCGCAGGTGGGCTTTCCGACCACGCCCGGCGTGGTGGCGGAGAACCCGTTCGAGTCCGGGCTGCCCGGCGCGGACGGCACCCTCGGCGCCGCCGGCTGCGGTTCGTCCAGCATGACCGGGATGCTCTTCCCGCTCGCGGCCCTCGGGGCGATCCCGCTCCTGCGCCGCCGCCGCGCCCGCAGCTAGGCGGCCCTGGCGGACACGACGAAGCCCTCTCTCCCTTCGGTGGGTGAGAGGGCTTTTCCTTTTCCCGTTCTGCGCGGGTGCCCAGGCTCAGGCGACCGGCTGTTCTTCCGGCGTCCAGTAGGCGCGGGCGGCGGCGCCGGTGGAGATGCCGAAGTACTGGAACATGCGCTCCTGGTGGGTGCGCAGCCCCCGCAGGTGGACCGGCCGGCCCGAGAGCGAGCGGGTGAGCACCCCCACCGAGACGTCCATGAACTCGCGGACTTGCGAGAAGTCGACCTCCACCGCCACGTCCGGATCGAGGTCGCCGATCAGCCCCTGCAGGAGCCTCGCCGCCTGTCCATCCAGCGTTCCCCGCGGGTGGAAGACGACCTTGCCCGAAGACTCCTCCCGAACCAGCTCAAAGCCCGCCATGTCGTTGGTGCTCCTTGCGTCAGATGCGCGTTGCCCGTTGAGAACTTCCGCAGATGCCGGGGCAGACTGCGCCCAGCCCCGCACGCGGGGAAGTGCCCCGCCGTCGAGGGTGCGCCCATCGTCGAAAAGAGGCCGCCGAGGCTGTCTGACGCGCGACACCGCCTAACCGCGAACGTCGGGTACCGGAGCCTCGGCCTGCACCGTCATCCGGGCCTCGGCCGCGCGCTGCAGCTTCCGGTGCTCGCCGATCACCTTGGCCGGGTAGCCCGCCATGAACTTCGGCCGCGCGGTGGCGGAGGCGAGGATCCTCTTCGCGCCGCCCGGGCCCGCGTTGTAGGCGACCAGCGCCTTGTCCACCGAGCCGAAAATCCGAATCATATCGGCCAGATAGAAGGCGCCGAGCTCGATGTTCAGCTCGGGATCGAAGAGGTTCTCGGTGCGCCCCAGCGTCCGGCCCCGCTTCTCCATCAGCCACTTCCCGGTGGCCGGCATCACCTGCATCAGCCCCCGCGCGCCCACCGGCGAGACCGCGTAGTTGTTGAAGGAGCTCTCCACCCGGATCACCGCCACCACCAGCAGCGGGTCGAGCCCGTTCTTGCGCGCCTCGCGGACGATCGCCACCGCCACCCGCCGCTGCTGGCGCTCCGGCAGGCCGGACGCCTTCACCGCGTCCACCACGCCCAGCGCCAGGGCCTCCTCGTAGTCCTCGCGCGCCGTCACCGCCTCCAGCTCCGCCCGCACCTTCGAGAGCTCCGCCTCGCGGTCACCCAGCGCCTTCGCCGCCGCCTGCAGCTCGATGGTGGAAGAGGAGGGGAGGGCCCCTTCGTGCTCGCAGCGGGCCGCGCCCTTCCCCGAACCCAGCGCCATCACCCCGAAGCCCACCAGCACCCCGCCCACCGCCACGCCCCGCCACACGTTCCGCATGCCACCCCCCGAAAGGTGGCGCTGCAGGGGCAAGCGCGGTGCCACGTCGCGAAGCCCTCGAACGGGCGGTGCGGGCGCCCAGGGTGGGAAGCCGGACGCACCGGAATGGGAAAAACGGTTCCCAACCGGGAGCCTTCGCGGACGGTTGGCGGCGCCAGGGGCGGTGCCTACGTTGGCGCGTCGGTTCCCATGGAGGGAGCAACAGGGGGCGTGTTCGGGATGCTGTGGATGATGTCGGCGATTCTCTTCGTCCTCTGGGTGTTCGGGATGGTGAGCGGCGCGGCCCTGGGGCTGTGGATCCACCTCTTCCTCGTGCTCGCGCTGGTGTCGGCCACGCTCGCGGTGACCCAGCGGGCGCGTCCGTCGCTGCCGTCTTAGGTGGACGAGATGGGACGCCGAGGGGGTGGGATGGTGGCCCGGGATGGTGTGCAGGAGCTGGTGATGTTGCCCGTGGACTCGCAGGGCTTTCTGCGCCGCGAGTGCCCGGGTTGCCGGCGTCAGTTCAAGGTGAAGGGCGGCCCCTGTGACGGGGCGACGGTGCAGCGCCACCTGGGGCGCCACCTCACGTTCCAGAACCCGCACGAGATCGCGTGGGACGATGGGGAGACGTTCTGCCCCTACTGCGGCCGGGGCGCGCCGATGGATGCGTGGTGCACGCCCCAGCAGCGCGCCTGGCTGGAGCGGGTGGCGAAGGTGCTCAACGAGGCCATCCGCTTCGAGCAGATCGCCTATCCGTTCCGCACGCTCTCCCGGAACCCCTCGGTCACCTACGTGGCGGTGCCGCCGCCGGATCGGCTGCCGGAGATGCGCCCCGAGGACGACGACATGCGCCGGCACAGCTTCCTCTGCTGCGTGGAGGAGGTGAAGGTCGAACTCCACTGGTCGCAGCCGGTGCACTGTCCGGGCTGCGGCTCCGAGCACCAGTCGGTGCCCCGGGTGGAGCAGCGGCTCGACGCCCAGCCCGCGCTCGCCTGAGCTTCAGCGACTCCCCTTCCTCCGTGATACCTCCCGAGGGCCGATGCACCGCCGACGCCTCCCGATCCTCTTCATCGCCCCGCTCCTCGTCTCGCTGCCCGCCTTGGCACACGACGCGGACGTGGTCTTCCTCCAGCTCCACCGCGCCGAGGCGGATGGGGAGGACGTGCACGCCCGCGTCACCCTCACCGCGCAGAGCCTGTCCCTGCTCGCGCCGGTGGACGCCAACGAGGACCACCGGCTCACCGAGGACGAGCTGCAGCAGGGGCTCCCGGCCATCGCAGCCGGGGTGTGGAACCAGATGCCCCTGCGCTCTGCGGCCGGGCCCTGTGAGCGGACCGGGCACACGGCGGCGCTGAAGGACACCTACGTCGAGCTGCGCGCGGACTTCCTGTGCGGGCAGGGCGCGCTCACCCAGACCTTCCGGATCCTCGACGTGCTGCCCTCGAACTACCAGGTGATGCTGGGCGCGTACGGCGACGGCGGGCTGCGCAACCAAGGCTTCGCCCGGGGCACGAGCCAGACCCTGACCGTGCTCGGGAGCACCCCGCCCACCTCCGCGGCCAGAGGGTTCGCCGGGTGGGTTGCGCTGGGGGTGGAGCACATCTTCCTCGGGATCGACCACCTCGCGTTCGTGCTGGCGGTGATCCTCGTCGGCGGCTCCTGGAGGCGGATCCTCCTGCTGGTGACCTCCTTCACGGTGGCGCACTCGATCACCCTGGGGCTGGCGGCGCTGGAGATCGTCCCGCTCGAAGGCGGCGCGGCGAGGTGGGTGGAGGTGGCGATCGCGCTCTCCATCGTCTGGGTGGCGGTGGAGAACCTCCTCCTGAAGGAGCACCGGCACCGGGCGCTTCTGACCTTCCTCTTCGGGCTGGTTCACGGCTTCGGCTTCGCGGGGGTGCTGCGCGAATACGGGCTCGGGGATCAGGTGGTGGCGCCGCTGCTCGGCTTCAACCTGGGGGTGGAGCTGGGGCAGGCGGCGGTGGTGGCGGTGCTCTTCCCGATCATCCGGATGCTGCGGCGGCGGGAGGCGGTCGGTCTGTGGACGGTGAGGGTGGGCTCGGGGCTCATCCTCTGTATGGGGGCGTTCTGGGTCGTGGATCGCCTGGTCGGTTGATGGACCCGCGAGGCGTCCCTACCTTCTGGGCTGAACCTGGATCGCAGAGCGGGGAAGGTGGCGGATGGGGGCGAGACACAGCCGGCTGGCAGCGGCGCTCGCGGCGGCCTGGGAGGCGGAGCTGACCTCCGCGAGGACGCTGACGACGATTGCGGAGCGGACCGAGGACGTTCGGCTGAAGGCGCGGCTTCTGGTCCTGGCGGCCTTCTGCCGGGCCCACGCCTCGCGGCTTCTGGCGCGGCTCTCGGCGATGGGGCGCGGGCCACTTCCGGTGCCGCCGGACGAGGTGGAGGTCGAGGCGGACGTGCGGCTGGCGCTGCGGCTCGAGTCGGTGGCCGCGCGCGCGTCCGCCGTCCGGTACGAGGACATGGCCGAGACGGCGCGGATGCAGGCCGACTACTCGTCCGCGTGGGTGTGCGAGCTCAACCGCGCCGAGGAGGAGGATCGCGCCAACGAGCTGCAGCGGCTCTCCGAGGGCCGGATGCCCGCGCACGAGGACGCCGCCGCCGGGCTTCCTGCCTGATGGGGGCGTGTTAGAAGCCCCTCCCCATGGGGAAGGGGAACTCGTACAACGAGCTGATCTTCCAGCTCGGTGACCTCGCGCGCGAACGCCTGCCGAACAAGCCCAACTGTCCGCAGTCCATGCAGCGGGTCTACCGGGCGGAGGACGCGCTGGTGGC
Organism: uncultured Myxococcaceae bacterium; assembly: GCA_964502265.1. Lineage (GTDB taxonomy): Bacteria > Myxococcota > Myxococcia > Myxococcales > Myxococcaceae > JAFAFL01. The sequence goes on from CAZCWA010000041.1 coordinate 11,383, forward strand.
GCGGCGCGAGGAGCTGGCGGCGCTCGAGCAGCAGATGAACGACGAGGACGACGCCTGGCAGGCCTTCCAGGCGGAGCTCGCCGCAGAGCGGGAGAAGCTCAACGTCGTGGTCAAGCGCTTCCACCGCGCGGTGGAGGCGATCGAGGGCAAGGTCAAGGATCTCCGCAAGAAGGTCGCCAACAAGAAGGCGGACCACCGGTACGGCGGCGCGAGCCTCAAGAAGGAGGAGGCGCGGCTGGCGGACATGGAGATGACCGTCGACGACCCGATGAAGCTGCAGGTGGCCAAGGACAACATCAAGAAGCTGCGGCTGGCCTACATGCGGCAGGGGCGCGAGGTGGAGCAGCTCGAGATGGACCTCGAGCAGGCGCTCACGCCGAGGCCCGGGCAGCCGGGGGCGGACGGCATCCTGGCGCACAAGCGGCTGCTGGAGCTGGAGGACGAGGAGGCCGCGCGCAAGGAGGACTTCGAGCAGTTCATGGAGGAGCTCGACCAGGCGATCGCGGAAAAGGAGCAGGAGGTGCTGGCGGCGGAGGATTATCTCGACCAGGCGCTGTTCCTCCTGGGCGAAGAGTGCTACGCGCAGCGCATCGCGGATCCGGCGCTGGCGGCGCTGTACCCGCGGATCGACCGGGCGAATTGAGGTCCGGCGCACGGGTGGCTTGCACATCGTGTGTCATGTGGTAGGTTCCGCCGCCTTTTTTCGGGCCGGGAATTCGTTCAGCCCCGCGCGCCGCAGTTTTGGAGAAGTCGTCATGTCGAAGGGCTTGATTGGCAAGAAGATCGGGATGACCCAGGTGTTCACCGAGGACGGCAACGTCGTCCCGGTGACCGTGGTGGACGTCTCGTCGTGCGTGGTCGTGGGCAAGCGGACGCCGGAGAAGGACAAGTACTCCGCGCTCGTGCTCGGCTTCGGCGAGGTGAAGGACAAGGCGCTCACCAGGGCGGACATCGGGGCCTTCAAGAAGAACGGCGCGCCGGCGCGGCGGCACCTGAAGGAGTTCCGGGTCTCGGCGGACGAGGCGGCGGGCGTGAACGTGGGTGATGCGCTCTCGGCGGACCTCTTCGCCAAGGGCCAGCTCATCGACGTGACCGGCATCACCAAGGGCCGCGGCTTCCAGGGCGTGATGAAGCGGTGGAACTTCGCCGGCTTCAGCAGCTCGCACGGCACCCACGAGTACTACCGGCACCCGGGCGCCATCGGTCAGCGCAAGACGCCGGGCCGCGTGTACCCGAACAAGAAGCTCCCCGGCCACTACGGCGTGGAGCAGGTCACCACCCAGAACCTCACCGTGGTGGACGTGGACGTGGAGAAGGGCCTCGTGCTGGTGAAGGGCAACCTCCCCGGCCACAACGACGCGCTCGTGTACCTCAAGCCGGCCGTGAAGGTCGCGCTGCGCCAGGCGCACAAGGCGGCCTAGGCCTTCACCTTCCGTTTCCCGTCCCGCGGCCGCGGCAGGCACCCCGAAGGTGGCCTCCGCGGCCGTTGGCGTTGCGGGCGGAAGGACTGGCAGCGGCCTCGCGCCGGGCGCCAGCTTGACTTAGAGCGTCGAGTAGAAGATTTTCGCCCGCCTTCCCGGTGGGCAGGCAGTCGCGTCGCGCCGGAGGGGAGGATTTTCCGTGCCGCAGCGGTGCTCGCCCATCCTCGCGCTGTCGTCTTTCCTCGTCCTCGCGGCACTGGGCGCAGGCTGCGGGCCCACCGCACCGCCGCGGCTGGAGATCGGGGCCGCCTGCAACCCCGCCGCCGCCGGCGAGACCGCCCCCGAGTGCGTCACCGGGCTGTGCGTGGCGCTGGACACCGCGTCCGGCTTCTGCACCGCGCCCTGCGACGACGACACCCAGTGCCCGGAGACGGGCTTCGTCTGCGAGGCGGCGGGCCGGTACGGGAAGATCTGCAAGAAGCTCGAGGGCTGCGAGCGCGACGGCGAGTGCCCCGCGGGCCACTCCTGCAACACCGGCACGGGCAACTGCTACCTGAAGGTGCAGCGGACGCTGTGCTCTCCGTGTCAGGACGCGCTGCAATGCCCCGAGGGCGGGACGTGCTTCACCGCGGTGGGCAGCGGGGAGCGCTTCTGCACCAGCGCCTGCGCCGCAGGCGACGTGTGTCCCACCGGCTTTGCCTGTCGGGGCATCCCCGCGGGCCAGAACGGGGCGATGATCAAGCAGTGCGTGCCCGAGACCGAGACCTGCAGCGCAGGGCGGCCGGTGTGCGCGCCGTGCAAGGGGGACGCGGAGTGCGGCGGGCCGTTCGACCTGTGCGTGCGCAACGTCGTCTCCGGAGAGACCTTCTGCGGACGGGACTGCCACCCCTCGCGGGACGGCGACTGCCCCACCGGCTTCTCGTGCGTGGACATCGGCCAGTCCGACGATCCGGCGCAGGACGGGCCGTTCCAGTGCGTGCCCAACGCCAACACCTGCGAGGGCTGGTGCAGCGCCGCGGACGAGCGGGGCCAGCTGCGCGAGTGCGGCCTGGGGCGAAGCTGCAACACGAACACGAACCAGTGCGAGCCCGCCGCCGACGGGCGGATGTGCGCGCCCTGCACCGGCCACGACGACTGCCGCTCCGGCGGCCACCCGGAGAACCGCTGCATCCAGAACGACTGTCCGGACTGCCCGTTCGGGGGCGAGTCGTTCTGCTCCACGCCGTGCCTCGACGATGCGGCGTGCATGCGCTCCTTCGGGCCGGGCTTCGTCTGCCGGCCGGTGGTGAACGCGGCGGGCGGGACGGACGACTACTGCATGCCGCAGCGGGGCTCGTGCGCGTCGGGGCTCGGGCGCGTGGGGGACGACTGCAGCGTGAACGGCGCCGGGGACTGCGTGGCCGGCGTGTGCGTGGTGGCGGGGCTGACGGAGCTGTGCTCGGCGCCGTGCCGGAAGGACGCCGAGTGCGGCGACACCCGCTTCCGCTGCTGCGAGAGCGGGCCCAACGGCTACGACTGCGATCCGTCGAAGCGGAACCCCGACGGGCCGAAGAGCGGCAGCGGCGTGTGCGCGCCGATGGGCGGGCTCTTCGGCGACGACTGCACCCCGGGACGGCCGCCGTGCCAGACGGGGACCTGCCTCGACCTGGGGACCTCGCGGGTGTGCACCGGCGTGTGCGCGCAGGACCCGGACTGCCCCGAGGCCTTCGCCTGCCGCACCGCCGAGCCGCTCGGGGGCGGTGAGCAGGTGAAGGTCTGCTTCCCGCTGGGCGGCGGCGGGGCGGGCGCGGACTGCACCTTCGGTCCGGCGGCGTGCGGCACAGGGCTGTGCATCAAGAAGGACTCCGGCAACGTCTGCACCCAGCCCTGCGCCGGGGACGGCGACTGCCCCGACGAGTGGTCCTGCGACGTGCTGGCGACGGTGGATGGGCAGTCGGTCCAGGCGTGTCTTCCGCCTTCGTTGCAGTGATCACAGTGCAAGACCGTGATTTCCGTGGAGGCCATACCATGCATGTGCTAGGCAGCCGGCCCCTGTCCATGGCCCTTCTCGCGCGCACACAGCTCTGCGTCGGCCTCTGCGCGGTGCTCGTGTGGTCCGCGGGCTGCGAGGATCGCTCGGCGAAGACCACCCGCGTCCGCGAGGAGTTCGCCATCGTCCCCGGCAACCCGCAGGTGGAGACGGGTGCTCCGGAGGTGAAGGAGGATCCGGCGCAGCACACCGATCACTTCCGCCTCAACACGCCGCGGCAGTGCGACCTCTTCCGGCAGGAGACGGTGCGCAAGGTGGACATCCTCTGGGTGGTGGACGCGTCCGGGTCCATGGGTCCCAAGCAGCAGCGCCTCTCCGGGCAGCTCCAGAGCTTCATCCAGCAGCTCGTGGACGCGGACCCGCCGATCGACTTCCGCATCGCGGTGACCACCACCGACACCGACGATCCGCAGCGGCGCGGCAAGCTCCTCGAGTGGCAGATGGGCGCCACCGGGGGCCGCTACATCGGCTGCACGCCGGACGCGGCGGGGACCACCACGCACTGCACCGCGGGTTCCGGCACCACCGGAGAAGCGGTCGGGGCTTTCCAGCAGCTCGTGGGCAAGGTGGGCAACACCGGGAGCCCGGTGGAGCGCGGCCTGCTCCAGGTGTACCTGGTGCTGGAGAACGAGGAGAACCGCGCGCGCCCCGGCCACGACGGCTTCATCCGCGAGGACGCGGCGCTCTACATCGTGGTGCTCTCGGACGAGGACGACTCCTCCTGCAACCCGATGGCGCAGCAGCTCCCCTGCACCGCGGATCCCGGCTGCCGGTGCGCGGCGGACGGCGCGCTCGCCTCGCCGGGGACGTACGGATCGACGTCGTACTTCGCCCGCTACATCGAGACCTTCAAGGGCTACGGCCGTGAGGACCGGGTGGCGCTGGCGGCGATCGTCGCGCTGGACGGCCAGAACCCGGTGCCCTCGCAGTTCGGCGATCCCAACCCGCACGCGGGCTGCTGCCTGAGCGCGACCGGCGCGTGTCCGCAGGGCGGCGTGGCCGACGGGACGATGGAGGTCTCGTACTACGCGGGCCGCTACATCGCCGTGGCGTCGCAGACCGGCGGGGTGGCCGTGAACATCTGTGACGCGGACTTCAGCGGCGCGCTCTCGGCGCTGGGTTACGCCGCAAGTGGCCTGCGGCGCGACTTCCGCTTGACGCGCGGTCCGGATCTGAAAATCTCCGGTGACTCTGCCACCGGGCTGGAGGTGTTCGTTTCGCGTCACGACGCGGCGAACTGCGCGGTGGACGGGAATTGCCCGTCGGGGCAGAGCTGCCGCGCGGGCCGGTGCGCGGAGAAGAAGCTGGTGAGCACGCAGAACGCGCCGGACGGGGTGCGCTACGTCCGCTGTGACGGCTCCTCGTATCGCAACACCGTCCGTTTCGACGGCACCGCGATTCCGGAGTCACTCGCCACGGTTGAAGTCTGTTACGAGGTCGCGCCCGAGTTTTCGACCACCTGCCAGTAGGACCTATGACAACGATGACTGTTTCGCGCCTTCTGCTCGTCACCCTCGTGCTCACCGGAACGGCTGCGTCCGCACAGGTGGCCACCGATAGCCAGGACCTCCTCGAGCGCACGGTGGTGCGCAACCGCCTGTACGAGGTAAAGGGCCGGTTCGAGCTCGCCCCCCACGTCGGCTTCACCATGGTGGACCGGCTGACCAACACCTGGAACTTCAACCTCTCCGCCGCGTACAACATCCAGGAGACGTTCGCGGTGGAGGTCCGGGGAGGCTACGCGCTCTCGCGGCACACCGGCCTCGCGCGCCAGGTCAGCGAGCACCTGCTGCAGCGCAACCCCACCGCCGAGGTCACGGTCACCTCGGACATGAAGAACCTCTGGGAGATGAAGGCCAACGGCCTCGTGGGCGCGCGCTGGGCGCCCCTGTACGGGAAGCTCTCGCTGCTGGCGGAGCTGCCGGTGCACTTCCAGGCCTACCTCTGGGCGGGCGGCGGCGCGGGGATGTTCGAGCGCGAGTCCATCGTCTACTGCCAGGGCCAGGTGGAGCGCGGGCAGGGCATCTGCAACGCCGGCTTCCTCAGGGACGACAAGGTCTCGTGGATCGCCTCCGGCGCGGCGGGCTTCCGCTTCTTCACCCACGACGGCGGGGGGCTCCGGGTCGAGGTCCGCAACTACCTGTGGCCGGACTCGTTCCTCGAGAACATCAACCGCCGCGACGCGGAGGCGGGCCGTACGACCGGAGAGCCGGCCGCAAGCCCCGGCCTGACCCAGATCGTCCTGCTCGACCTCGGCTACACGTTCATCTTCTAGGAAAAGGGATTCCATCCGTGACGCTCAGGCCATTCGTCCTCGCCGCGCTGCTGTGCGCTGCGACCGCGCAGGCTGGCTCGCCCAGCCGGACCGTTCAGACCCAGTACTCCGACCTCCCGCTGCGCGTGCTGGCGCAGACCGGCGAGGACGACGAAGAAGAAGAGGACTTCGACGAGTCGGAAGAGGAGGGCGGACTGCCCACCCCCACCGCTCAGGACCGGGCGGAGGTGGGTGAGCCCGCGCCCACCACCAGCCCCACCGCGGATCCGCGCGCGCAGCAGCTCGTCTCCGGCGCGCCGCTCTACAACCCGAACGTGGCGGTGCACATCGTCCAGCGCA
>CAZCWA010000042.1:0-17385 GCA_964502265.1 uncultured Myxococcaceae bacterium
CCGCCCTTCCCGCCGGCGTCCCCGCCCTTCCCGCCAGCGTCCCCGCCCTTGCGGAATGTGTGCCCTACACTGCCTCCATCCCACACCTGCGCTGCTACGCGGGGCTCTTCACGTCGCTCGCGGCCTTCGTGGCGCCGCGCTCCTTCGCGTCCCTCCGCCGTACCGCCATCCCCACGTGCCGGCGGATGTCGTCGACGCGGGCCTCCCAGCTCTCGTGGAAGATCCGCCGTGCGCGCTCCAGCGAGGGGCCTGCCCCTTCGGCGAGCGCGGCGTCCACCTGGGCCACGAACGCCTCGGGCGTCTCGGCGAGGCGGCACAGGCCGACCTTCTCCACCTCCGGGATCCGCGACGAGACCACCGGCAGCCCCGCGGCGAGGTACTCGCGCACCTTCAGCGGGTTGGCGTTGAGGGTGAGCTCGTTCACCCGGAAGGGGTTCACGGCCACGTCGAACCCGCGGCAGTAGGCGGGCAGGTCCTCGTACCGCTTCCTCCCGAGCAGCTTCACGTTCGGCAGCGCCTCGAGCTTCGAGACGTCCACGTCCGGCGCCACCTTCCCCAGCAGCACCACCGTCCCTTTCGGGTGCGCCTTCGCGCAGGCCTCCAGCGCCTCGAGGTCCACCCAGTCCGCGATGAGGCCGAAGAAGCCGATCACCGGCTTCGGCAAGGAGGCCAGCTCCTCGGGCACCACCGTCTCCGGATCGCACGCCTTGACGAAGTGCGCGTAGTCCACGCCGTGCCGCACCAGCACCGTGTTCGGGTTCACCTTCACCTTGCTCTCGCGCAGGCGCTCGGCCGAGGTGATGACCAGGTCCGCCTTCTCGAGCAGCGTGCGCTCCATCTGCGCGATGTGCCGGGCGTTGGTGTCGCTGAAGGCCGAGAACTCGTCCACGCACTGGTAGACCACGAGCGACTCGCCGAGCGTGCCGGACACCGGCGCGGACGCCGGCAGGTAGCTCCAGGAGATGACGTCCCGGAAGCCGAGCCTCGCCATCGCCATCCGGATCTGCGCCCAGAGCAGCCCCCGGTTGGCGATCCGCACCGCCTCGTTCCCGTAGAAGGGCACCGCCAGCGGCGCGAGCACGAAGAGGTTCTTCTCCACCTCCTGGATCCCGCGCGTGAACGAGCGCAGCTTGTTCCAGAGCCGCTTCGCGTCGTGCGCGTTCGCCTTCGGCTTCCGGTTGCCGATGCTGTTGACCCAGAGGATCCGGTTGTCCCTCGCCAGGATCCGCATGATGTGTGTCTTCGACAGCGGATCGCCGTCCCAGTCGTTCGAGAAGACGACCAGATCCCTGCCCACCAGCTCGCGCTCGAGCTGAAGCTCGTCACTCCGTCGCATTGCTCCCCTCCCCTCCCTCACTCCACCGCTGCAACCGAGCCCCCCGCCGCGGACCTCTCAGGCCGCGCCGGTGTGCTCCTTCAGATAACTCGCCATCGGATCCGGATCGCGCCGCAGCTCGCGTGCGGGCACGCCGGCCACCACCGCGCCGGGCGCCACGTCCCGCGTCACCACCGCGTTCGCGCCGACCACCGCGAAGTCCCCCACCTTCAGGTCCCCGAGGATCTTCGCGCCCGCGCCGATGCGCACGTAGTCGCCGATCACCGGCACGCCCGGCCTTCCGCCCCGCCCGCCGATCGTCACCCCCTGCGAGATGAGGCAGTGCCGCCCGATCTTCGCCTGCTCGTGGATGACCACCCCCAGCCCGCCGTACCCGAGCTGCGTGCCCTCGCCGATCTCCGCGCCCTCGGGCACGTACGCGTGCGAGACGAGGTGGATGGCCTTGCGCAACAGCGCGGGCACCACCGGCACCCCCAGGGCCTTCGCGCGCCGCGCGAGGCGATACAGCGTCAACGCGTCCATCCGTCCCCCCTCCACCTACAGGTGCTCACGCGGGGCGCCGCCGCAAAGAGGCCAGCACCGCCAAAGGCCGCACGCCCGCCGCGCGCAGGAACGCGAGGTAGCCCGCCACGAAGAGCGCGCCGCCCACCGCGAGCGGGAGCATCCGCCACACGAACCCCGGAGGCACCGCCGCGCCCACCACCGGCACAAGCTCCCGAAGCCCCGCCACCACCACGCCCGCGCCCACCGCCGCCATCAAGGGCCTTCCCAGCTCGCGCACCGGCAGCACGCCGGCGAACCGCACCAGCAGGTTGCCCCCGGTGATCCCCAGCGCCTTCGGCAGGCGCAGCATCAGGGTGAGCTTCCCGATCGCCTCGGCGAGCGCCCACGACACGATGCCGCCCATCATCCCGAACCGCGTCACGCCCACGTAGACCAGCGGCACCGTCACCAGCGCCTTCACCAGGTACGAGTAGAAGAGGTAGCGGGTCTCGTTGCGCGCCCGCAGAAGCCCGTCCACCGGGAAGCAGGCCAGGACGATCGCCAGCACGCTCACGCGGAAGTACGGCACCGCCGGGAGGAACCTGTCCCCGAACATCGCGCCGATGAACTCGGGCGCGGCCACGAAGAGGAACGCGGACATGGGCAGGAACGCGTAGGCGAGCTTCGACGCCGCCTCGCGGAAGGCGAACACCGCCTCCTGCAGCCGGCCCTGCCGCTCGAGCTCCCCCACCCGCACCATCAGCACCTCGCTGGTGGGCGAATAGAGGAGGTCCACCAGCGGCAACTGGAAGCAGCCCACCGCGTAGATGGCGAAGAGCTCGGGCGGGAAGACCGCGCCCACCGCGTACTGGTGCGCGTACTGCTGCGGGATGCTCAGCAGCATGGCCGCACCGAACGGCGCCGCGTAGAGGAGCTGGCGCAGGAAGATCCCGCGCTGGAGGGCGGGCCCCTGCGTGGAGGTGAGGCCCATCCACCAGACGGCCAGAAGCCGGATCACCGCGAAGCCGGCCATGGCGTTCATCGCGCCCTCGAGCCCGAAGCCGAGGAACACCGGCGCCATCATCGCCGCCGCCCGCAGCGCGTCCGAGCCCAGGTAGATCACCGCCGCGGCCTTCGTGCGGCCCTGGCAGGTGAGCATGATCTCCAGCGGCATCGCGCCCACCACGCACGCCACGTAGATCGCCAGCGGCACGAGGAAGCGGAGCAGCGCGGGGTTGTCCATCAGCGCAGCGCCGTGGTGCCCGAAGCCGAGGATCGCCGCGCCGCCCGCGAAGCCGAGCAGGAGCAGCGCCCCCAGAGTCTGCAGCACCCAGGGCCGCGTCTGCTCCGCGCGGGGCAGGAAGAAGTAGAGGCTCTGCGCCACCCCGAACGGCAGGATGTAATAGAGCGTCTGCGCGATGAGGAAGAGCTGCTTGTAGGTGCCGTACTCCTCGAGCGCCATCGCCCGCGCCAGCACCAGCGGGATGGCGAAGGTGATCCCCGCCCCCGCCATGCGCGCGAGCACCAGCGGGCCCGCCTTGCGCAGGAACGAGCCCTCCTCCTTCTGCGTCGCCACCTGTCCTCCTCCGTCGCCGCCCTGCCCTGCCGTGCCCAATCAGTGATCTCCGTGCAGCCCGGTCTCCGGCTCGGTGAACAACGCCGGCATCGTCAGCACCCCGCGCTGCGGCTTGCGGCCCGGGACCACGTGCCCGCCGCCCAGCGAGGTGAAGACATCGTCCATCTGGCAGCCGGTGAGGCACGACGAGTAGTTGCCGTCGAAGCCCAGGCTGAAGTTCTCCCAGAGCACCTTGCGCTTGAGGGTGTACGGATCGCCGCCCACGCGGTTCGGCAGGTCCTCGGTGGTGACGCCGCTGCGGAACCCCGCGCGCACCAGGATGCGCACGAGCTCGTCCGAGTACCACCCGTTGCAGTACGCGAAGTGCACGCAGGGCCGGCCCACCTTCTCCTCGATCACGCGCTTGCTCTCGCGGATCTCCCACTCCGCGCGGTCCGGGGACTCCAGCGGCAGCACCGTGTGCGAGACCGTGTGCGCGCCGATGTCGATGCCCGATTCGGCCAGCTCGCGCGCCTCCTCCCAGGTCATCAGCTCGCCGCCCACCGGGACCGTGGCAGGCCCACCGCCGAGCTGCTCGGAGAGGCCCTCGATGAGGCGCACCGCGATCCCGCCCGGCTGATCGGAGAGGAAGTCGTCCACCGCCGCCGCGGGCGTGATCGCCCCGGTGAGCAGCGGCTCCACCACCGCGGCGGTGGAGGGCGGAAGCAGGTCGTAGACCGGCCGGAACCCGCGCTGCTGCACGAGCTGGAAGAGGTGGAAGAGCCGGTCGTGGTTGAAGCGCTTCTGCGTGCCGATGAAGCCGGAGGGCACGTAGACCACCGCGGGCACCCCGAGCTCCTTCAGCACCGGGAAGGCGTGCTGGTACACGTCGCGGTAGCCGTCGTCGAAGGTCACCACGCACACGTCGCGCTCCTCGCGGCGGCGGCCGGCGAGCACGTCGAGCGCGTCATCGAGCGAGAGGAAGACGTAGCCCGAGGCGCGCAGATCGAGGAGCTGCCGGCGGAAGGTCTCCTTCGACACCACCAGCCCGGGGATCGTGTGCTGCAGCGCGCCGGTGTAGTCCTCGACCACGCGGTGGTAGCTGAGGATCAGCACCCGCCTTCCTCCCGACCGGAGCCGCCGCACGCCGGCGATGGCGCGCCGGGCGCCGCTGTAGTGAAGCAGGTTGGCCGCCGCCGACTTCACCGCGCGGCGCAGCACGAGCTTTCCCTTCTCCATTCCCATTCCGTCCCCCATCGATCGAATCCCCCTCTGCTGCAGGCCAGGTGCCACGCGCCGAAGCCCCATCTGGCCGGACGCCGTTCGTCCGCGCCCCGTGGATGGGAAGCGCAATGCCCAGCGTGGCGACCGGTTGAGGCCCTCAGGCGAACAGCGCGCCCGCGGCCAGAGGTCCCTGCGCGCTCTCGCGGTCCGCCTCGCTCCGGACCTCCGGCGTGCGCAGGACGTTGCGCGGGGTGCGCTGCGGACGGGCGGCGTCCGGAGAGAAGAAGGCGCGGCGCCACTCCTCGAAGACCCAGAGCGCGTAGAGCTCCTCGGTGCGGTCGTTCTCCCCGCGCCGGTGCTCGTCGAGCAGGCGGTGCAGGAAGCGGGTCCCCAGCAGGCCGCGCGCGGTGCCGTCGGAAGCCAGCAGGCGCTCGCGACAGGGCTCGTGCAGCGAGGTCCGCAGCCAGCTCCCCAGCGGCACCGTGAACCCGCGCTTGGGCCGGCCGAGGATCGCGTCCGGGACCCGCCCGCGCAGCGCCCGCCGCAGAAGCCACTTGCCCACCCCGCCGCGCAGCTTCAACCGCGGGGGCAGGCTCCAGGCGTGCTCGATCATCACGTGATCGAGGAACGGCACGCGCAGCTCCACCGCGGTGGCCATGGTCATCCGATCCGCCTTGGCCAGCAGGTCGTCCGGCAGCCACACGCGGGTGTCCTGGTAGAGCAGCCGGTGCAGCGCGGGCGCGCCCTCGGTGTGACGCCACATCCCCTCGAAGCGCGCGGCGAGCCCCTCGAGCGCGGACGGCCCGAAGGCCTCGGTGAGCAGCTCGTCCCGGAAGCCGCGGCCCACCCCGAAGTAGTGCTGCGACAGCGGCCGGCCCAGAAGCCCGAGGTACTTCCGCGCCCGCGCGTCCTTCGCGAACCGCAGGCCCGCAGAGGAGACCGCGCCCGCCGCCGGCCCGAGCAGCGTGCGCGCCCGCTCCATCGCCAGCATGCGCGGATAGGTGCCGTAGCCCGCGTAGAGCTCGTCCGCGCCCTCGCCGGAGAGCACCACCGTGACCTCCTGCCGCGCCCGCCGCGAGAGCAGCATCAGCGGGATGCAGGCGCCGTCCGCGTTGGGCTCGTCGAGGTGCCACACGAGGCCGGGCAGCTCGTCGCGGAAGTCCACCGCGGAGACGCGGACCTCGCGGTGCTCCGCTCCCAGCGCGCGCGCCGCCTGCCGCGCCCAGGACAGCTCGCTCTCCTTCACCCCGTCGTAGCCCACCGCGAAGCTCTTGAAGCGCCGCGCCCCGGCCGCCTTCATCGCCCAGCCCACCGCGGTGGAGTCGATCCCGCCCGAGAGCAGGAGCCCCACCGGGACCTCGCCCATCAGGTGCATGCCCACCGTCTCGCGCAGAAGCTCGATCAGCCGGTCCGCCTCCTCCGCCGCGTCCACCGCGCCCTCGCCGCCGGGCCGCGTGGAGCTCGCCTCCACCGGCAGATCCCAGTAGCGCCGGTGCCGCAGCCGGCCGCGCTCGAAGGTGAGAAGACAGCCCGGCTCCAGCCGCTCGATGCCGGCGAAGAGCGTGCGCGGCGCGGGCACGTAGCGCAGCGCGAGGTACGCGGGCAGCTCCGCCTCGTCGAAGCGGCGCGGCACGTCCGGGAAGGCGAAGAGGGCCTTCACCTCGGAGGAGAAGAGCAGGTCCTCGTCCACGCGCGTCCAATAGAGGGGCTTGATGCCCACCCGGTCGCGCGCCAGCAGCAGCCTTCCGCGGCCGCCATCCCAGATCGCGAAGGCGAACATCCCGCGCAGCCGGCGGGGCAGCTCCTCGCCCCACGCGTCGTAGCCGTGGAGGAGGACCTCGGTGTCCGAGCCGGTCCGGAAGCGCGCGCCCCGCGCGGTCAGCTCCCGGCGCAGCGCCGCGTGGTTGTAGATCTCTCCATTGAAGACGACCTGCAGCCGGCCGTCGTCCGAGGCCATCGGCTGCGCGCCCTGCGCCACGTCCACGATCGCCAGGCGGCGGTGTCCGAGCCCCACGGGACCGCGGAGGTGGAGTCCCTCACCATCCGGCCCGCGGTGCACGAGCAGACGCGTCGCCGCCGCCAGCGCCGCGCCGTCCACCGGTGACTCCGGCCGGGCGTTGATCCTTCCCACGATGCCGCACATTCCAAACCCCCGAGCACGAAGCCTGCCGAAGGTAGGGACCGGTCCACGGGGGCGGAAGCCTTGCCGAAGGGGCGTGCCGCCCTACCTTCCACCGACGCGTTTGGGGCGCAGGGAGGATGGGATGGCGCGCGGGTCTTCGGGAAAGGTCCTGCTCATCGGCGACTATCCGCCGCCGATGGGGGGCATCGCGGTTCACGTTCAGCAACTGCATCGGGCGCTGATCGCGCGCGGCCTTCAGTGCAGGGTCCTCAATATCGGGAAGGGCCAGGCGGAGGCCGAGGGCGTGATCCACGGCCACGGGTACGCGCGCTACACCAGGGAGCTCCTGCGCCACGCGAAGGAGGGCTGGCTGCTGCACTTCCACACCAGCGGCAACAACCCCAAGGCGTGGACGGTGGCGATGTCGGTGGCGGTGGCCGGTCAGATGTTCGGCGCGCCTTCGGTGATCACCGTGCACTCGGGCCTGGTGCCGCAGCGCTTCCCCACCGATGCCACGCTTCGCCGGCGCGCGCAGGTGGCGCTGGTGGGCTACACGCACGTGGTCACCGTCTCCGATCCGGTGACCGAGACCTTGATCGACAACGGCCTGTCGCCCTCGCGCGTCTCCATGTTCCCCGCCTTCTGCGCCAGCGAGGTGCGCCCGGGCGAACCCACAGAAGCCCTGCTCGCTGCGCGCGCGAGGAGGCGTCCGCTGATCGCCGCGGCGCACCACCCTTCGCCCGTCTATGGACGGAAGCTGGTGATGCGCGCGGTGGCGGAGCTGGCGCCGCACTTCCCCGGGATCGGGCTTGCGCTCTTCGGGCCGGGGACGGGCTCGGCCGAGTACAGGGCGGACGCGGAGAAGTACGGGGTCGCGCACCTGCTCGAGGATCTGGGCGAGCTCGATCACCCGCGGGCGCTGGCGGCGATCAGCCGGGCGGACGTCTTCGTGCGGCCCACCACCGCGGATGGGGACTCGGTGTCGGTGCGCGAGGCGCTGGCGCTGGCCGTCCCGTGCGTGGCCACCGACGTCGCCTACCGCCCGCCGGGGACGTTGGTCTGCCGGGGCGGGGACCCGAAGGATCTGGCGGAGAAGATCCGCACCGCGCTCACCGCCTCGCCCGCACCGGTGCCGCAGCCGGACGCCGCCGAGTTCCTGGACGGGCTCTACGCGCGGCTGTGGCAGGCGCCGTTGGAGGATGCGGCCGCTCGTCCGCACGCCAGGGGGACTTCAGCGCCAGCGCCCGAGCCGTTCCCCAGCGTGAACGACTGAGCGCGGTGCCTCCCTGCCGCCCCACCAGAGGGGCGGTCGAGGACCGTTGAGCCGGTGGACGCGATGAATATTCGACTCGCGGGGGTTCGGAGCCCTCGTGAGAAACACCAGAAACCGATCCCCCCTCTTGTCCGCCGCGCTGCTCGCGGCACTCACCCTGAGCGCCACCGCCATGGCCGCGCCGCAGATCAGCGCCGCCACCGCGACGCACAAGTTCCGCCCTCCGGACCCCGCGCCCGCGCACGTCCCCATCGAGCTGGTGGCGGCGAAGAACGAGTTCGTCAGCTTCCAGGTCGTGGTGAAGGCGGACGGCGCGGGCGCGCAGAACGTGACCGCGACCCTGAGCGGGCTGGACCCCGCGGGCGGCGGCGCGCGCATCGAAGGCCCGTACGTGACGCTGTACCGCGAGGGCTACCTCAACCTCACCCAGATGAGCTTCTCCGACGCGCAGCCGGGCCGTTACCCCGACGCGCTCATCCCGGACGTGGACGAGATCGCCCGCGAGAAGCGCAACGCCTTCCCCTTCACCGTCCCCCCCAACGAACTGCGCACCGTCTGGGTGGACATCCTCACGCCGAAGGACGCCGCGCCCGGGACGTACACCGGGACGATCGAGCTTGCCGGCGACGGCTTCCAGACGCAGCTCCCCATCACCCTGAGCGTGCTCGACACCGAGCTGCCCTCCACCGCGTCACTCCCCACCGCCTTCCTCTTCCACCGCAACCTCGCCTGCCGCGTGCACACCGGCGACCCCGAGTGCGGCGGTGAACCCGGTTCGCTCGCGCTGCGCGACACGTACCAGCGCATGGCGCTCGAGCACCGCGTCACCCTCTCCAACGTCTTCACCTTCCCCACCGACGGGAACTGGAACCTCTTCGGCCAGCGCTACACGCCCTGGATGGAGGGCACCGCCGACACGCGGCTGCCCGGCGCGCGCATGACCACCGCGCAGTTCCACGGCCACCGCACCGCCGCCAACTTCACCGCGTGGGAGCAGTACTTCGGGCAGCGCGGCTGGCTCGATCGCGCCTACGACTACACCGGCGACGAGCCGCCCTGGGGCATCTCCTTCGCCGAGGCGAACAGCCGTCTGCAGATGGTGAAGGGCGCCGCGCCGAACCTGCGCACGATGCTGACCACCACCGTCACCGCCGCCGACCAGAACGGCCTCACCCGGAACCTCGACGTGCTCGCGCCGGTGATCAACCACGTGGAGGGCACCGAGTCCCCGTACGTGGGCAACCAGCGCGGCCACTACGACACCTTCCTCCGCGATCCGGCCAAGAGCTTCTGGAGCTACCAGAGCTGCATGAGCCACGGCTGCGCATTCGGCAGCAACATGCCGGAGAACAAGCCGGGCCAGGGCTGGCCGTCGTACATGGTGGACGCGTCGGCGGCGAGGAACCGCGCCATGCAGTGGGTCCTCTTCTCGCTCGATGCGCAGGGCGAGCTCTACTACGAGACCGCGCTCGCGCTGGACACCGCCTGGCAGGACGTCTTCCGCTTCAACGGCAACGGCGATGGCACCCTCTTCTACCCGGGCACCCCGGCGCAGATCGGCGGCCAGACGCACGTGCCCGTCTCCTCCATCCGCCTGAAGATGATCCGCCAGGGCATGCAGGACTACGAGTGGCTGAAGAAGGTCGCCGACGCCGGCGATCCCGCCTTCGCGAAGCAGATCGCCCTCACGCTCGCGCCCTCCGCCCACCAGGTCGGCGACGACGGCGCGGCCTACGACGACGCCCGCCGCAAGCTCGTCAGCCGCTGGCTCGACCTGCAGCCGCGCACCGGAACGCCGACCGACGGCACCCGCCCCACCATCCCCGGCCTCGACGCCCCCGGCCCTGGCGGTGACGGATCCGGCGAGGGCCCTTCGCACGGAGGCGGTCACGCGCAGACCCCGGAGCTCGAAGGTTCCGGCGGCAAGCGCCCGCGCATCACCGGTCGGATGGCGTGCGCCGCCGCAGGTCCGGAGCTGCTCGGCCTTCTCGGCGCGGCCGGCATCGGCCTGACCTTCCTCCGCCGCCGCGGTGGCAAGCAGGCCCGGAAGTAGGCGTTTACACTGGGGTTTTCCCCTCCGCCCCGCGTCACGATTTGTGGCGCGGGGCGTCGTGCATTGTGCGATAGAGGATGCCCGTCCCCGCCGTCCGCTTCTGTCGTCCCCGCCGAGCATGACCGTCCCCGCCCTCTCGCCCGCGTTCGAGCTGCACGACGTGAGCAAGCGCTATGGCCGCCGCTGGGCGCTCGCGCGGCTCACCCACGCGCTCCCCCGCGGCCGCTCGCTGCTGCTCACCGGTCACAACGGCTCGGGGAAGACCACGCTGTTGCGGCTGCTCGCCACCGCCATGCGGCCCACCGCCGGCCGGCTGGTGGTGCTGGGGCTGGACGCGGTGACCGAGCGCGACGAGATCCGCCGCCGGGTCGCCCTGCTCTCGCACGCGAGCTTCCACTACGAGGACCTCAGCGCCGAGCAGAACCTCTCCCTGCTCGCCCGGCTGGTGGGTGAGCCGGACGAAGCGGCGGCGGTGACCGCGCTGCTCGATCGGGTGGGGCTCTCGCGCAGGTCGGACAGCCCGGTGCGCCAGTTCAGCGCGGGGATGCGCAAGCGGCTCGCCATCGCGCGGCTTTTGATGAAGCGCCCGCAGATCGCGCTGCTCGACGAGCCGTTCGGCGAGCTCGATCCGGCCGGCATCGCCCAGATGGAGGGCATCATCCGCGAGCTGAAGGAGGCCGGCACCACCCTGGTCCTGGCCACCCACCTCGTCGAGCAGGGGCTCGCGCTGTGCGAGGAGCGCCTGCACCTCTCGGACGGCCGGAAGATCCGCGCGGACGCTGATGCCGGCGCGCGCGGCCCCACCACGGAGGTGACCGGATGAACGCGCCGTTGCGAGAGGTGGCGCCGGTGACCGCCGCGGAGCTCTCCCGGAGGACTGCGCCGGGGATCCTCGCCACCACCTGGATCGTGCTGCGCAAGGATCTGCTGCTCGAGTGGCGGACGCGCGCGCGGCTCAACGCCCTGCTCTTCTTCGCGCTCGCCACCCTGCTGCTCTTCTCCTTCGCCCTGGGCCCGGACACGAAGCTGCTGGCCCGGAACGCGGGCGGCTACTTCTGGCTGGCGCTGCTCTTCTCCAGCGTGCTCGCCCTGGGCGAGAGCTTCCGCGTGGAGTCCGAGAACATGGCGCTGGACGGGCTGCGGCTTGCGCCCACCGACGCGCGGGGGATCTTCCTCGGCAAGGCGCTGGGCAACGCGCTGCTCCTCTTCGGGATGGGCAGCCTCATCCTCCCGGTGATGATCGCGCTCTACGGCGTCTCGCTGGAGCCGGGGGCGGTGGGCCAGTTCTTCCTCGTCCTGCTGCTCGGCTGTCTGGCCATCTGCGCCCCGGGGACGATCTACTCGGCGGTGGCGCACAACGCGCGGGCGCGGGACGTTCTGCTTCCGCTCCTGCTCTTTCCGCTGATCATCCCTGCGTTGCTGGCCGCCACCAAGGCGACCAGCCTCGCGCTGCACGGCGATCCCATGGACCAGATGGGGTCGTGGCTCGCGCTACTGTGCGGCTTCGACGTCGTCTACTGGGGGCTGGGCATGACGCTGTTCGGCCGCGTCATCGAGGAGTGAAGATGGACCTTTTCATCCGTTACGGTCTGGGAACGGTCGTCATCGTCGGGATCGTCGTGGGCCTGGTGCTCGCGGTGAACCGGCTGGATCGCTCGCGCGCCGGGTTCGCCGTCCGTGCAGCCCTGCTCGGCCTCGGCGTGGTGCTGGTGGCGGTGGGCGGCTGGATTGCCCTGGTCTGGGCGCCGCCGGATCGCGAGATGGGCGACGTGCAGCGGATCATGTACGCGCACGTGCCGGCGGTGTGGATGGCGCTGGTCGCCCTCACCCTCAACTTCGGCGCCTCGGTCGCCTACCTCTTCAAGCAGTCGTGGAAGCTGGACGCGCTGGCGGAGGCGTCGGCGGAGGTGGGCCTGGTCTTCGGCGCCATCGGCGTGCTGCTGGGCGCGATCTGGGGCCGGCCCACCTGGGGCGTGTGGTGGGACTGGGATCCGCGGCTGACCACCGCGGCGATCATGCTGGTCGTCTACACGGGCTACCTCGTGCTGCGGAAGTTCCTCGAGGATCCGGAGCGCCGCGCGCAGCTCTCGGCGGTGGTGGGGATCATCGCCTTCGTGGACCTGCCCATCCTCTGGTTCAGCGTCCGCTGGTGGCGGAGCCTCCACCAGGTCCAGTCCTCGCCGCAGACGGTGGATCCGGACATGACCTTCGCGCTGCGCTTCAACGCCATCGCCTTCCTCCTCCTGATGATCGCCTTCATCTGGTACCGCTGGCGGATCTCGCTCACCGCCCGCGAGGAGGAACTGGCGCTGCCGGACGCGCTGCCCTCGGATTCGGATGAGCTGTCGGGCGCATCCGCCCGGACGCGGGAGGTGCCGTCGTGATGACCGTGCTGGAGCTCGCAACCCAGACGCTGCTGGCCGCGGACGCCGCAGATCGCGTGGGCGCGGGAAGAATCGTAGGTGGTTGGGAGTATGTGTGGGCCTCGTACGCGATCACCTGGGGAGGGATCGCGCTCTACGCCCTCTCGCTCTATCTGCGCCGTCCGGGCGCCAAGGCCCTCTCTTCGAAGGAGTCCCCGTGAAGGCAGCGAACAGGAACCGCATCGTGGCCGTGGTGGCGCTCGGCGTCTCGGCCGTGGCGCTCGGGCTCATCGTCTTCGCGTCCGACAAGATCGGCGAGAACCTCGTCTACTACTGGAGCCCGTCCGAGGTGATCTCGAACGGCAAGAAGGCCTACGGCCCCACCATCCGGATGGGCGGCGTGGTGAAGGCCGGCTCCATCGACTGGGACAAGGACAGCGCCCACCTGCGCTTCTCGGTGGCGGACAGCAACGAGGAGGGGGCGGTCTTCGTCAACGTCCACTCCAACGAGATCCCCCCGCAGATGTTCCGCGACCACATCGGCGTGGTGGTCGAGGGCACCTACGACGCGAGCGGCGTCTTCACCTCCAACCGCCTGATGGTGAACCACTCCAACGAGTACCGGCCGCCCGAGGAGGGCGCGGATCCGGACGAGTGGAAGGACACCCTCTCCGAGGCTTCCACGTCCCAGAGGACGCCTTGAACTCGCTGCTCGGTTCCGGCCTCGTCCTCGCGGGCCTGGCCTTCGCCACCCTGGGCGGCGTGGTGGGCCTGGTCTCCGGCCTCACCCGCCGCGAGGCGCTCTACCCGTGGGCGCGCCGCGCGTCGCTCGGCTTCTTCCTGTCCATGGTGGGCGCCAACGCGGTGATGGTCTACGCGCTGCTCGCCCGGGACTTCTCGGTCAGCTACGTGGCCCAGGTGGGCAGCCACGCCACGCCCACCATCTATACGATCGTCTCGCTCTGGTCCGCGCTCGAGGGCTCCATCCTCTTCTGGGGCCTGATCATGGGCCTGTACATCTGGGGCTTCGCGCGGATCCACCGGAACGACTCGCAGAGGTTCGTCTCGCTCGCCTCCGGCGTGATGCTGCTGGTGGGCGTGTTCTTCGCCTTCCTCATCGCCGGCCCCGCCAACCCGTTCGTGCCCACGCCGCCGCCGGTGCCGCTGGACGGTCCGGGCCCCAACCCGCTCCTGCAGAACCACTGGCTGATGGTGGCCCACCCGCCCTTCCTCTACCTGGGCTACGTGGGGATGACGGTGCCCTTCGGGATCGCCTTGGCGGGCCTGCTCGGCGGCGAGATGGGCGACTCGTGGATGGCGCCCCTGCGGCGCTGGACGATGGTGCCGTGGCTCTTCCTCACCATCGGGATCATCCTCGGCTCGTGGTGGGCGTACGCGGTGCTCGGCTGGGGCGGGTACTGGGCGTGGGATCCGGTGGAGAACGCCTCCTTCCTCCCGTGGCTCACCGCCACCGCCTTCGTGCACTCCACCATGGTGCAGGAGCGCCGGCGGATGCTGCGGCTGTGGACCATCGGCCTGGCGCTGGTGACCTTCTGGCTGACCATCCTCGGCACCTTCATGACCCGCTCGGGCGTCTTCAACTCGGTGCACTCGTTCACCCAGTCGGACATCGGGCCCACGTTCCTCGTGTTCCTCGCGGTGCTGGCGGTGGTCTGCATCGGCGCGCTGGGCTTCCGCGGGCACCTGCTGGTGGCCGAGGGCCGGTTCAAGGGGATGCTCTCGCGCGAGGTCTCCATCCTCGTGAACAACGTGGTGTTCTCGGCCTTCACCTTCGTGGTGCTGCTGGGGACCGTGTACCCGCTGCTCGCCGAGGGCCTCTTCGACAAGCGCCTGTCGGTGGGTGAGCCGTACTTCAACTTCTTCGCCGTCCCGCTCGGGCTGATGGTGCTCTTCCTCATGGGCGTGGGCCCGTCCCTGCCGTGGGGCAAGGGCGAGCCGCGCACCCTGGCGGTCCAGTTCGTGGTCCCCGCGGTGGTGGGCGCCGTCTGCGCGGGTCTGGCGGCGTTGGCGGGCATGGGCGGCTTCTGGCCGCTGATGACCTTCGGGCTGGCCGGCTTCGTGACCACGGTGACGCTGCGCGAGATGTTCCTCCCCGCGTACGTGCGCGTCCGCGAGAAGGGCGAGCGGATCACCACCGCGGTCTTCGAGAGCGCCTCGCGTTCGCGGCGCCGGTTCGGCGGGTACATCGTCCACCTCGGGATGGTGATCATCATCGTCGCCGTGGCCGCCTCCTCCGCGTTCGTGACCCAGACCTCGGGGACGCTGCGGCTGGACCAGACGATGACGCTGGGGCCCTACGCGGTGACCTTCCAGGGCCTGCACACCGGCAAGGAGCCCCACCGCGAGTGGCTGGGCGCGAAGCTGCTGGTGAAGGACGCGGACGGCAAGCCGCTGCAGGAGATGTCGCCGCGGATGAACTTCTACGAGCGGAGCACCGATCCCATCGGCACGCCCGCGGTCCGCACCGAGCCCCACCAGGACCTCTACGTCTCGCTGATGGCGTTCGACGAGAAGGCGAACACCGCCAGCATCCGGATGTGGATCTTCCCGATGGTGGCGTGGATCTGGTGGAGCATCCCGCTTCTGGTGCTGGGCACGGTGATCGCCGTGTGGCCGTCGCGCCGGGCGGTGAAGCGCACGGTGACCTCGCCCGCGGGCGGTGAGGACGGCGCGCAGGGTGGACCTTCACCTTCGGGCGCAGGCGTCCCCGAGCAGGCCACCGCGGCGGTGGCCGGGGACAGGGGCGCGGCATGAGGCGCTGGGGCATCTTCCTCTTCGGCGCGACGATCGCGATCGGGCTTCTGGTGCTGGTGCTCGCCAAGGGCTTCGGCCGGAACCCGCGCGAGGTCCCCTTCGGCATGAAGGGCAAGGCCGCGCCCGCGTTCACGCTGCAGGACCTGACCACCGGGGAGACGGTCTCCCTCGAGGCGCTCGACGGCAAGCCGGTGGTGATCAACTTCTGGGCCTCGTGGTGCGGGCCGTGCAAGCTCGAGCACCCGAACCTCGAGTGGGCCGCGCGCACCTACGGTCAGCAGGTCCACTTCCTCGGGATGATCTTCGAGGACACGCCGGAGAACGCGCGCAGGTTCCTCGCGCAGTACAAGCCGGGCTACCGGCACCTGGTGGATCCGAACTCGCTCACCGCGGTGAGGTTCGGCGCGGCAGGCGTGCCGGAGACCTACTTCATCACCCGCGAGGGGACGATCCACGACAAGTACCAGGGCCCCATCCCGCGGGACGTCCTCGCCGGCCACATCCGCACGCTGCTCGCGGCCGCGCCGTCGGCCCCGCCGGTGACCGGAGTCGTCCACCCATGATGCAGACGCCGTCCCACTTCTCCCCCTTCCGCGCGGGTGCCTTCGCCGCGGCGCTGGGCCTGATGCTGACGTTCACCGGCGGCGCCGCGCTCGCGCAGTTCGCGCCGCAGTCCGCCGGCAGCGAACCCCTGGAGCCCGAGCTCGAGGCGCGCGTGCTCGCGCTCGGCAAGCAGATCCGGTGCGCGACCTGCCAGGGCCTCTCCATCGCGGACTCGCCCGCCTCCATGGCCCGCTCGCAGCTCGACATGGTCCGCGAGCTGGTGAAGGAGGGCCGCACGGACGAGGAGGTCAAGGCGTTCTTCGTCGAGCGCTTCGGCGAGTGGGCGCTGCTCCGCCCCCGCACCGATCCCACCACCGCGCTTCTGTGGGCGGGCCCGGTGGTGCTGCTGCTCGGGGGGCTCGCCTTCGTGTTCTGGTACTCGCTTCGCCACAGGTCTTCGCCGGCCACTTCCGCGGCCGGTGCGTCCACCGAGCCGGGCGCCGGAGGGGACCCGGAGGACGGCGGCGAAGGCGACGATCCCTATCTGCGCGCCGTGCGGCGGGAGCTGGGCGAATGAGCACCTGGGATGGCCTCGGCCTGCTGGCGTTCGCGCCGACCAACTGGACGCCCGGCCTGCTGGTGCTGGGCGTGGGCATCGCGGTCGCGGCGCTGATCCTCTTCTCCACCCGCAAGCCGTCCGGCCCTGTGGCCTCGGTGCGCGACGAGAGGCTGGCGGACCTCGAGCAGCGCCTGCAGCTCCTGCTGGACCAGCTCCGCGGTCTGGAGGCCGAACGCCACCAGCTCGGGGACGCGTTCGGCGCCGAGAAGGCACGCCTCGAGCGCGACGCGGCGGCGGCGATGCGCGCCCGAGACGCGTACCTCGAGGCCCACCCGGAGGCGCTCCGCGCGCCGAAGGTCCCCCAGGGCGCGCCCTCCCCGACCCCGGCAACCGCCCCGTCTTCCACCGGCGCTGCGCCGGGCGCGGGCGTGCTCTCGCCACAGCTCAAGGGCGCGCTGTGGGGGGCGGGCGTGGTGCTCTTCTTCGTGGCGGTGGGCTTCGCGCTGTCGAGGTGGCAGGGCGATCGCGGCGAGGACGGGATCATGACCGGCCGCACGCCGCCGGGTGCCGACGTGGCGCCGGCCGCAGGCGCCAACCCGCAGGAGCACCCGGGCCTGGGCGAGGCGCTGGCGCGGGCGAAGGCGGATCCGCGAGACCTCGAGGCCGCGTCGTTCGCCGCGCACGAGCTCATCCGGCTCCAGCGCTTCGACGAGGCGGCGGTGCTCACCCACCAGTCGCTGGCGGTGGATCCCTTCCACGTCGAGTCGCGGGTGCACCGCGCGGTGCTGCAGGCCACCGAGGGACAGTTCCGCCCTTCGCTCGAGGAGCTGGGGATGCTCGCGCGGACGTATCCGGACGCGTGGGAGGCGCACCTCTTCCGCGGCGCGCTGGCGCTGCAGATCGGCGAGGCGCAGGTCGCGCTCGAGGCCTTCATCGACTTCCAGCGCGAGGCGCCGGCGGACGAGCACCCGCCGCAGCTCGCGGACGCCATCTCGTCGCTGCGCCGGCAGCTCGGGCAGTAGCGACGTGAAGGCCCTCCGGGACCGGCGCTTCGACGCCGTCATCTTCGATCTCGACGGGACGCTGGCGGACACCCTCG
>CAZCWA010000043.1:0-3375 GCA_964502265.1 uncultured Myxococcaceae bacterium
GGCGTGGACGTTGGGCTCGCCGCTGCAGGAGCGGAAGTTCAGCGCCACCGCGCCCCAGCCGCGCCTCGCTATCCCGCGCAGGGTCTCCAGCACGTAGCCGGCGCGCGAGGAGCCCTCCAACCCATGCAGCACCAGCACATGCGGCGCGTCGGCCGGCGCCCCCACGTGATCGACATCGAGGAAGTCCCCATCCCGCGTGGTCCACCGCTCCCTTTGCGCGGGCACCCGCCGGGAGGGCCGGAGCAACGAGCCCATGATCGTCTGCGCGTGCGGCCCCTGCGCCCCCAGCGCGGGCGAGAACACGCCCGCTGGGTGGAACCGCGGCGGCGGGCTTCCCCTCTCAAGAGCCATTCGAAGCAACCTCCATCCCCCGCGCGCGCGCATCGAGCACGAGCAGCGGCACTTCCTCCAGCACCACCTTGCCGTGCCGCGCCGGGGTCTCCCACGAGGCCTCGTCCAGCCGCGCGAACAGCCCTTTGCGAACCTCCGCCGACGGCTCCAGCGTCTGCGCCCGCGCGGCCACACACGCCAGGGCCCTCGCGGCGGGAACGAGCGCCGCGCGCGGGTGCGGCCCGTCACCGGAAGGCACCGCCGGCGCCAGCTCCACCAGCAGCGCGCGCACGTCCACCCCATCGCAGGAGGCGGGCAGCGCCCTCACCGCGAAGGTGTCCCGGCCGAAGGGCTCCACGTCGAGCCCCAGCGCACAGAGCGCCGGCAAGGCCTGCCCGAGCCGCTTCGCCTCGGCGGGGGGCACGGTCACCGTGGCGCTGAAGAGCGAGGCGGAGGCGCGGGTGCCCTCGGCTCTGTCGATCCGTTGCAGCGCCGCCTCGAGGATCGCCCGCTCCCACGCCGCGTGCGGATCGACGATCACCAGCGTCCCGCCGTCGCCCTCGCACAGCCAGTACCTGCGCGCGAGCACCGCGAGGTGGCGCAGCCCCGAGTAGTAGCCCTTCGGCGGCGCCTCGTTCAGCCCCGGCCGCGCCTCGCCCATCGCCGGCGCGCGCTCCAGCCCCAGCCGGGAGAAGGGGCTCCCATCCTCCACCGAAGGCAGCGGCAAGGGGGACTCCTCGCCCCGGGCCCGCGCGAGGAACCGGTCCACCGCCAGCGCGTAGTGCGCGGCGTCCTCGGGCTGCGGCGCGTTCTGCGCGAGCGCCTCGGCCTCCGCGCGCCGCAGCGTGGCGGCGATCCCATGGAAGAGCGCGTCCGAGACCCCGCGCACATCTCCAAAGCGGACCTCGATCTTCTGCGGGTGCACGTTGACGTCGACGTCGCGCGGATCGAGCTCGAGGTAGAGCACCACCACCGGCTGCCGCCCCATCGGCAGCACGTCCGAGAACGCCCTTCCGATTGCCGCATTGAGCGCGCGGTCGCGCACGTAGCGGCCGTTGACGAAGAGGTAGATGCCGCGCGCAGACGAGAGGTTGTACTCGGGCGCCGCCACATAGCCGCGCACCGCCACGCCCAGCCTTCGCTCCTCCAACGGGAGCAGGTGCCGGTGGACGTCCGCGCCGAGGATCGCCGCGATGCGCTCGCGCACGTCTTCGGGACAGGCGGGGCTCGAGAGCAGCGGCCGGCCGTCCTGCTCGAGGTGGAAGGACACTTCCGGATGCGCCAGCGCCACCCGCGCCACCGCCTCCTCGCAGTGCTTGAGCTCGGTGGCCTCGGCGCGCATGAACTTGCGGCGCGCGGGCGTGTTGAAGAAGAGGTCCTCCACCCGGATCCGCGTCCCGCCCACCGGCGCCGCGTCCTCGACCACCACCTCGCCCCCGCCCTCGCAGAAGGTCCGCGTGCCCACCGCCGCGCCCCGCTCGCTCGTCACCAGGGAGAAGCGCGAGACGGACGCGATGGCCGGCAAGGCCTCGCCGCGGAAGCCCATGGTGCGCAGGGTGAAGAGCCCGTCGAGCTCACGCAGCTTGCTCGTCGCATGGCGGGTCATCGCCAGCACCGCGTCCTCGCGCGACATCCCCTTGCCGTCGTCGGTCACCGCGACGAGCGCGAGCCCGCCGCCGGAGAGGCCCACCCGGATCGTCGTCGCCCCGGCGTCGAGCGCGTTCTCCACCAGCTCCTTCACCACCGAGGCGGGGCGCTCCACGACCTCGCCGGCCGCGATCTTGTTGATGAGGTTGTCGGGGAGGACCGCGACGAGGGACATCGGGGCCGCACTATCTCCCACCCGCGCCCCTTTCGAGTCCTTTTGCGCTATCACGCGCGCGCGATGGCGAAGGGTGAGTCGGAGCGGAGGAAGGGAGTGCGCGTGGCCGTCACCGGCGCGTCCGGGGATCTGGCGGCGCTGCTGTTGCCGCAGCTCGAACGGGACGACGCGGTGGAAGGGGTCCTCGCGCTGGACACCTCGCGGCCGGAAGGGCTGGGGACGAAGGGCGCGTTCCGCCGGGTGAACCTCGCGCGGCCGGAATCGGAGCGCCTTCTGGTCGAGGCCTTCGAGGAGGCGCAGACGGACGTGGTGGTGCACCTCGCCCTGCCCTTGTCGCCGGCGGGAATGGGCGCGCTCGCGCACGAGCTCGAGGTGGCGGGCACCCTCAACGTGCTCAGCGCCGTGGCCCGCTCGCGGGTGCGAAGGCTGGTGGTCGCCTCGTACACCGTGGTCTACGGCGCGCGCGGACAGAACCCCGCCTTCCTCACCGAGGACGCGCCCCTGCACGGCTCGCCCGGCAGCCGCTTCGTCACCGACAAGGTCGAGGTCGAACGCCAGGTGGCCCAGTTCCGCCGCGCCCACCCGGACGTGAAGGTGCTGGTGCTGAGGTTCGCGCCGGTGCTCGGGCCGCGCGTGGACAACCCCATCACGAGGCTCTTGCGCACCCGCGCCGTCCCCACCCTGCTCGGCTTCGATCCCAACTGGCAGGCCCTCCACGAAGAGGACGCGGTGGAGGCGCTCCACAGGGCCGTCCACGCCGGCGCAGAAGGACCGATGAACGTGGTCGGACCGGGCGTGGTCTCCTTCTCCGGCCTCGTCCACCTCAGCGGCGGACACGTGGTCCCGCTCCCCGCCCGCGTGGCGAAGGGCGCGGTGGGCGTGCTCGGAAGGCTCGGGCTGACCAGCGGGAAGGCAGGGCTGCTCGATTACATCCGGTACGGGTGGGTCGCGGACGGAACACTCGCCGAACGGGAGCTGGGATTCGTGCCCCGGTATGACACCCGCGCCGCCGCGGCTGCGCTACAGGAGAGGGCGTGATGGCCAGGCGAGTCCTCGGGAACGATCCTTTCAAGCGCGGCGCCGCAGTCGGCCCGCCAGCAGAGCCCACCGCAGAAAAGCCCGCCGTCGAGGCGAAGGCCCCGGCGCCGAAAAAGGCCCCGAAGAAGGGCGCCGAGAAGGCTGCCGCGAAGGCCGCCACAAAGGCCCCGAAGCAGAAGAAGGCC
>CAZCWA010000043.1:3475-17313 GCA_964502265.1 uncultured Myxococcaceae bacterium
CTGCCGAGGTCTCATCCGGCACTGCCGAGGTCTCATCCGGCGCTGGAGAGGTTCCATCCGGCGCTGCCGAGGTCTCATCCGGCACTGCCGAGGTCCAATCCGGCGCTGCCGAGGTCTCATCCGGCACTGCCGAGGTCCCTTCCGGCACTGCCGAGGTCCCTTCCGGCACTGCCGAGGTCCCTTCCGCTTCCCATGCAGTCGTGCAGCGGGCGGAGGCCCTTCGGGCAGCGGCCGAGGGCGCGGCGGACGACGCATCCCTGCGCTCCCGTGCCTTGGGGGCGTTGGTGCTCGGGCGCGACCTTCTCTCGCAGGCGGTGACGCAGGGCCCGCTCTCCGGGGCGCTCTCGGGGGCGTACGGCCTGTTGCGGGCGGTGCAGACGGGGCTGGGGGCGGCGGCGGCGACGGACCTCGACGACTACGGCCGGGACGAGGGGCTCGCGCGGGATCTGCAGCCGTTCGGGTCCTTCCTCTACGAGCGCTACTTCCGGGTGCGGGTGGAGGGCGCCGAGCGGATTCCGCAGGGCCCGGTGATCCTCGTGGCCAACCACTCCGGCGCGCTGCCGCTGGACGGCCCGGTGCTGCACGCGGCGCTGACGCGGGAGCGCTCGGACCTGCTGGACGCGCGCTGGCTGGTGGAGGACCAGGTGTTCCTCGCGCCGTTCCTGGGGACCCTGCTCAACCGGCTCGGGGCAGTGAGGGCGTGCCCGGAGAACGCGCTGCGGCTGCTGGCCGAGGGCCGCCCGGTGATCGTCTTCCCCGAGGGCCTGCAGGGGATCGGCAAGCCGTGGAAGGAGCGCTACCGGCTGATGCGCTTCGGGCGCGGCGGCTTCGTGAAGATCGCGCTGCGGACCCGCGCGCCCATCGTCCCGGTGGCGATCGTCGGCGCCGAGGAGTCGATGCCGCTCCTGGGGCGCCTGCCGGGCAAGCCGCTCGGGCTGCCGTACCTGCCGCTCACCCCGCCCGTGCCGCTGCCCGCGCGGTGGATCATCCGCTTCGGCGAGCCGCTCCGGGTGGACGCGCACGACCCGTCTGCGCACGAGGACATCGCGCTGGTGCACCGGCTCAACGAGCGCACCCGCGAGTCCGTCCAGGGAATGCTCGACGCGATCCTGAACGCGCGCGAGGGCGTCTTCGCCTGAGCCGAGCCGTGGCCCGGCCAGGGCTCACCCCCGGGTGATGACGCGGTTTCTGCCCGAGCTCTTGGCGAGGTAGAGCCGGGCATCGGCGACGCGGAGGAGGTCGGGGCCGGACTGGTTGGGCGAGAGCGACGCCAGGCCGAGCGAGACCGTGACGCCGATCCGCTGCCCCTCGTAGGTGAAGGGGTGGACCTCGACGAGCTTGCGGACCTTCTCGGCCATCTTGGCGGCGCCCTGCCCGTCCACCTCGGGGAGCAGCAGGGCGAACTCCTCGCCGCCGTAGCGGGCGAAGACGTCCTCGCGGCGGATCTTCGCCTTCACCGCGCCCGCGAGCTGCTTGAGCACGTGGTCCCCCGCGAGGTGCCCGAAGGTGTCGTTGATCTGCTTGAACCGGTCGATGTCGAGCAGGGCCAGGGTGAGGTCCCGGCGGTACCGGTTGCAGCGGCTGATCTCCCGGTCCAGCGCCTCCTCGAAGTAGCGCCGGTTGTAGACCTGGGTCAGCCCGTCCACGGTGGTGAGCCGGTAGATCTCGTCGTGGTAGGCGGACTCGATGTTCCCGCCGGCGATGAACTTGAGGATCGTCCGGCCGATCTTGATCAGGTCCCCGTTGCGGAGCTGCAGCACCCCGGTGATCGGCGAGTCGTTGACGAAGGTCCCGTTGGTGGAGTCGAGGTCCTCGATGGCCACGCCCTTCGGCCCGGCGAGGATCCGCGCGTGGTTGCGGCTCACCGACTCCTGGTCGATCTGGATGTCCGCCTTGGAGGAGCGCCCGAGCACCAGGGTCTGCTCCACCAGGTCGTACTTCCTCCCGAGCTCGACGCCGTAGATCACCACCACCGCCGCGTTGAGCGGCACCGGGCGCTCGGAGACCTTCGAGATCACCGTGACGACGGTCTTCGTCGGGGCGGGCACGCGGCCGATTCTAGCCGCGCCCCGCTTCGATGCCAGCCGGGCGGCGCTAGAGGACCCAGTCGGGCCGCGCGGGCTTCTGCTCCAGCTCCTCGCGGTACTTCTCGTATCCGGCCCGCCCGAGCAGCCCGCCGATGAACCGCTTCCCGGCCTCGACGCCCGGCTGATCGAACGGGTTCACCCCGTACAGCGGCCCGGCGTAGGCGGTGGCGATCTCCCAGAGCATGAGGAGCTGCCCCACCGTGTGCGCGTCGAGCGCGGGGATGCGCAGCGTCATCGACGGGCGGCCCTGCCCCGCCAGCGCCGCGGCCGTGGCGTGGTGCTCCACGTTGAGCAGCTCGCCCATCCTGTGCCCGCCGAGGTACTTCACGTCCCCCATCCCCTCCCAGCCTGGCGGAAGCGGCAGGTCCCGCGACGGCTTGTCCACCCGCGCGAACACGGTGACCTTGTCGTCCGGGCCCTCCATCAGGAGCTGCACCAAAGAGTGCTGATCGGTCGCGCCCACCGCGCGGATGGGCGTGGGGCCCACCTCCGGGTTCTTGCCCAGGCTCTCCGCCCAGAGCTGCACGAACCAGTCGGAGGTCTCCCGCAGCGCGTCCGCGTACGGCATGAACACGTGGATCCGCCGGCCCTTCTTCGTGTCGTGCAGGTAGAGCGCGGTGGCCAGCGCGTAGGCGGGGTTGCGCAGGACATCGTCGGTCTCGCAGCGGCGCACCATCTCGGCGGCGCCCGCGAGCAGTCCGTCCACGTCCATCCCCGCCGCCGCCGCGGGCAGCAGGCCCACCGCGGTCAGCACCGAGAACCGCCCGCCCACCGCGGGGGGCACCGGCAGGGTCCGCCAGCCGCTCTCGGTGGCCACCTTCCGCAGGGTCCCGTTCGAAGGATCGGTCACCGCCACCATGTGGCGCCCCATCGCCGCCTCGCCGCCCTTCGCCTTCCACCTCTCGCGCAGCACCAGCATCTGGGACCAGGTCTCCGCCGTCCCGCCGCTCTTGGTGATCGCCGCGATGGCGGTCCGGTCCAGGTCCAGCACGTCGAGCAGCCCGCTGAAGGTGGACGGGTCCGCGTTGTCGGGGAAGAACAGCCGCATCCCCTGCCGCTTCTCCTTGGGCAGGAGGTTGTTCATCGGGTGGCACAGCGCGGTGTAGAGCGCCTTGGCCCCCAGCGACGAGCCGCCGATCCCCAGCACCAGCAGGTCGTCGAAGTCCCGCCGCAGCTCGTCTGCCATCCGCTTCGCCGCGTCCGCCGCCTCGCGGTCGGTGGGCAGGTCGAAGAAGGCCAGCTTGCCGCTCTTGCGCTGCGCCTGAAGGTCCTCGTGGATGGCCTTCACCCTCGGCGCGAGCGCGGTGAAGTCCTCCCGCGAGAGCCCTCCTTCCCCGATGCCGTCCTTCGTCGCCAGGTTGAGATCCAGCTCGATCGCGTTCGCCATGTGGTGCTCCCTCCCGAGCCCGCTTGCCTAGCTCAAAAAAGAAGAGGGGGGAACGCACGCGGCGCTCCCCCCTCCTCACTCATCGATTCGACGGCGGACTAGTTGATGTTCGCCGTCACGCGCTTCGCCACCGCGGGCACCACCGGGCCGCCCTGGGTGTGGAGCGTGGCGGTCATCTCCACGCCCTGCCCGGTGCAGCCGGCGGGCAGCGGCTGGGACAGCTCGCCCTTCCCGCCCGAGGCGTCCTGGCTGATGGTCAGCTCGGTGCAGCCGGCCGAGGCGCCGCCGTTGAAGGTGATCTTCACGATCCCGTCGTCGTCCGTCCCGGTGCCCACCCGGAAGCTCGACACGTCGAGCCGCAGGGTGCTGCCCGCCGGGATCGTCTCGCCCGCCGCCGGGGTCACCCAGGTGATCTCCGGGCGGCCGTAGTCGATGGCGCTGAACGCGGTCATGAAGTCGCCGAAGCGGTCCATGTTGGTCCCGTTGGCCTCCACCAGGTTCGCGAAGGTCACCGGGCTGGTGCCGTTGCGGAGCTGCAGCGCCTGGACGAGCAGGTCGCTGCGCTCGCCCATGGTGTTGCTGGTGCGGAAGGTGCGGTCGCGGAACGGAACGGCGTTCACGGTCGGGGGCACCGGGAGGGCGAAGCCCGCGGCCGCGTCCGCCGGCGAGGCGATGGCCACCCAGCGGCGGTCCGCCACGTCGCTGAACTGCACCCGGACGATGCTCGCCGCGCCGAGGTCCTTGCCGCTCACGAAGCGGAAGGTCCGGCCCGCAAGCCCGTTCTGGGCAGTGCCGGTGAAGTTGTAGCGGGCGTTCTCCGGGTAGTTGAGGAAGGTGCCGGTCAGCTCCACCGGGGTCTCACCGCTCGGATCGAAGACGAGCCGGTTGTCCGCCAGCCGGTGGTACAGCGCCGACATCGCCAGGCCCGCCGAGGCGTCGTTCAGGCTCTGCAGCGAGAGCGCGATCGCGGTGACCCCGTACTGCGAGCCCTCGAGGCCGTGGTGGGTGGGCGCCATGCGCATCATCGCGTGGCCCGCCTGGAGGTCCCCCTGCGGATCCACCCGGCCGTCCTTCGGCATGGCGGTGTTCAGGCCCGCGGCGATGCCGAGCGGCACCACCCCGCGGCCCTTGACCTCCGCGCCGCCGAGCAGCAGCACGCCGTCCGCGTACTCGTTGCGGAACTGCGGCAGCTCCGGGACCTTCACCGCGAACGCGAAGCCGAGCGGCATCTGGCCGAACGCGTGGTTCACGTCGGTGAAGTGCGCGGTGTTGCTGAAGTTCGCCTCGCCGTCCGGGTCGTTCTCCGAGCGGGGCACGGTCTGCAGTCCGAACTGCACGTCGCGGCGGACCGACGAGGAGAAGCGCTTGAAGATGGGGATGATCCGCCCCAGCACCTGGCCGTAGTCGATGTTGTCGAAGCCACCGGCCACCGCGTCGATCGGCAGCTCGTTGATGGGCACGTCAGCGGCCAGCGCCCACGCGGTCCGGGTGCCGCACTTGCCCGCGCGGATCGCCGCCTCCACGTCACCCACCCCGGCCAGCTCGCTGGTGCAGACGCCGGCGAGGCCCTGGGCGGAGATGCCGTTCTTGATCTCGTCCTTGCCCTCGCTGAAGTGGAGGAACACGCCCGCGGGGAGCGGCACGTCCTTCTGGTCGATCGCGTTGCCGATCTTCACGTTCGTCGGGACGTTGTGGCCGAGGAGCTGGGCGACCGAGAGGTCCGTCACCGCGCCGGGGATGCTCATGCCCGCGATGGCGGCGTGCACGTTGGGCGAGGTGGGGATGTTCTCGAAGGTGCCCTTGTAGCCGCCGTACTGATCCACCTGGTTGCGGCGGACGGCGATCACCAGGTCGCGGCTGCCCGAGGTGGGGTAGTTCACGATCGAGACGTAGGTGAAGTCGTTGTGGAACGCGGTGGCGGTCACGTTGGCGGCGCCGCTGAAGTCGATCGACACCGAGCCGTTGGGCTGGGTCTGGCCCGGGCTGCCGATGGCCGCGCCGGAGGTGGGGTGCGAGAGCATCACGGTGGCGCCCTGCACCGGACGGCCGGTCAGCTCGTCGATCACGGTCACCCGCAGGTCGGTGGAGGTGATGTCCGAGGAGAGGGTGCGGACCTGGGCGAAGCACTCGGCGGAGCCCGCGGTCACCTTCACCGCCCCGTTCACGTCACCGGCGGTCAGGCCGTTGAAGGTCGCGGTGGCGCCGTTGGCGGTGGGGGCCGCCACCCGATCGGTCTCCGCGCTCCAGGTGATCCCGTCCTTGAGCACCACCGGCTGGTTGTCCGCGCTCCAGAAGGAGACCCAGAACTGCGCCGGCTGGCCCGCCTTCACGATCGCGAAGTCCGGGGTGATCTGGCACTTCTGCGCGGTGGCCGCGGCGGGGGCGGAGACGCAGGTGCCGTTGCGGCACACCGAGGTCGCGCCACAGTCCACGTCCGCCGAGCACAGGGACGCCACGCAGGCGCCCTCGTCACACACGCAGCCCAGGTTGCCCGAGCAGTAGTCCAGCGCGTACTCGCCGCGCGCCTCGGCCGAGCAGTCCGCCTTCGAGCGGCAGGCCGGCTGGCAGGTGAAGGAGGTGGTGTTGCAGAAGAAGAGCCCGTCGCCGGGACAGTCTTCGTCGCCGATGCACTCGCAGGTCTCGGTGCGGGGGTCACAGGGCGTAGCGGGACCGGTCCCGCCGTCGGGGGTCTCGTCGCCAGGCCCACAGGCGGAAAGGGCAAACGCCCCCGCTGCGAGGCTGGCGAGCAGCGCCAGACGCGTCTTCGATGTCATTCGTGTTGACTCCAGTGGTTTCGGCCCGGAAAGGCTCGGCATTCAACGGAGCAGGCCCCTGAAAGTCAAGGAAGGTAGCCAGGGGTCCACCGTCTCGGCACATGCCCGCACAGGATGTCTGTCCTTGTCCGCTCCGGGCGGCCGGGGGACGCTCTGGGACATGAAGCGGCGCGCGTTCATGCCGGCCAGTGCCCTCCTCCCCCAGGTCCTCCTGCGCATGGCCCGCGACCGGGGGGACGCCTCGCCTTTGCGCACGGTGTGGGACGAGGCCGTGGGCGAGGTGTCGGCGAAGCACTCGAGGCCCCGCTGGCTCGAGAACAAGACCCTGGTGGTGGAGGTGGAGAGCCCCAGGTGGGCCCAGGCGCTCCGGGGCGAGGCGGACGCCATCCTCAACCGGCTGGCGAAGTCGCTGGGCGAGGGCAACGTGACGCGGCTGGTCTTCGAAGCGGTGGAGCCGAAGTGATCGCCGCCCTGCTCGCCACTGCGGTGCTCGCCGGCGCATCGCCGGACCCGAAGCTGGAGGAACAGGCCTGGCGCGCGGTGGCCGCCGAGTTCGAGCGGGTGGGACGGCGCACCCCCGTCCGCGACGAGGGGGTGACGAGGGCGGCGAGGACGCTGGCGGGCATCGCGCTGGCGCAGAACGCGCGGGCGGCCGCGGACCTCGTGACGCTGACCGAGGCGGTCTCCGACGCCGGCGCGCACGACCCCTCGCCCAAGGCGGTGATCCTCAAGGGCGCCCCGCTCCAGGCGCCGGTGAAGGCGCTCGAAGGACGGAGGGACCTCGCCGGGGATCCGGCCTCGCACGTGGGCGTGGCGGTGGTGACGCAGGGGCGCACCTCGGCGGTGGTGATCCTCTTCGTGCAGCGGCGGATGACGGTGGAAGCCTTCCCGCGGACGCTGCCTGCGGCGGGCGAACGGCGATCATTGTGCGGGAGGTTGGACGCCCCGTTCCGCGCGCCGGAGGTCTACGTGACGGTGCCCAGCGGCCGGGTGGAGAAGCTGCCGGTGAAGGGACGCGGCAGGGACGGCGCGTTCTGTACCGAGGTGGCCTTTCGCGCCGAGGGCCGGCACACGCTGGAGGTGCTCGGGCGGGGACCCGGTGGGCCGGAGGTGACCGCGCTCTTCTTCACCGACGTGGGCGGAAGGCCCGATCGGAAGGACGCGCCGCTGGGCGAGGAGCCGACCGATCCCGAGGTGGCGCGCGAGGAGGTGCTCCGGCGGATCAACGCGCTCCGGGCGGCGCATGGCGTGGCGCCGGTGCAGATGGACGCGCGGGTGAACGCGGTGGCGCAGGCCTACAGCGCGCAGATGGCGAAGGAGAACTTCTTCGCCCACGTGGCCCCGGATGGACGCGCGGTCGGCGAGCGGCTGCGCGAGGCGGGCTACGGCTACAAGAGCGCGGGCGAGAACCTCGGGATGGCGGGCGGGCCTCTGGCGGCGCACTTCGGGCTCGAGCACAGCCCGGGGCACCGCAAGAACCTCCTCGAGAAGCGGTGGACGACGGTGGGGATAGGCCTCTCGGAGGCGACGGGACAGGACGGCTCCCGGCGGGTGCTGCTGACCCAGATCTTCGTCGAGCCCCTGCGCGAGAGCGGCCGGCCGCTGGAGGATGCGTACGCGGTGCTGGAGGCCGGCAGGCGCGCCCGGAAGCTGCCCGCGCTGCGGCGCTCGGAGGTGCTGGAGCGGCTGGCGAGGGACCACGCGCAGAGGGCGCTCGAGGCCGGGGTGCCGAAGGCGGAGGTGCGGGGCTCCAACCTGCACGAGCGGGTGTTCGAGGCGCTCGACGAGGTGAAGGGCGCGTCCATCGACCTCTTCGTGGCCGACAGCCCCTCGCTGGTGCAGGTGTCGAAGGCCACCGCCGCGAAGGGAAACCGCCTCGTGGGCGTTGGGATGGTGCAGGGCGATTCCAGACAATTTGGTGCGGGCAAGTACTGGATCGTTGTGATCTATGCGGAGCCGCGCTGAACATGCCGGCCGGAATCTCACGCTGAGGGTGGACATGACGAACCGGGACATCGACGGGGGCGGCGCTGAGGGCATCGCCGAGGACGGCGCCGAGGACGGCGGGGTGGAGGTCATCCTCGAGCTCGGCGACGTGGTCCCCGGCGAGATCGAGGTCCCCGCTCGCGCGGGCCAGCCCATCCTCCTGGTGGACGACGACGAGGCGCTGGCCCGGATGCTGGCCATCCTCTTCCGCAAGCACGGCTTCGACGTGACCGTGGCCGATGACGGCGTGGAGGGCTACCAGGCCGCGCTCGCCGCCCCGTTCGACGCGGTGGTGGCGGACCTCAACATGCCCAGGCTGGACGGCTGGGGGCTGCTGCGCGTGCTCCGCGACGACTTCCGCACCCGCGAGGTGCCGGTGGCCTTCCTCTCCGCGCACGACGACTACCGGGAGAGCCTCCGGGCGCTGGACGCCGGGGCTCAGGCCTACCTCTCCAAGAGCACCCGGCTGGAGGCGCTGGCGGCGCACGTGCGGTCCATGCTCGAGCCGCGCAGGGAGGCAAGGCGCGCATTGGCGGCGAGGCAACCGGTGCCGGTGGCGGTGGGAACGCTGGGA
The DNA here is from genome assembly GCA_964502265.1 of uncultured Myxococcaceae bacterium. Taxonomy (GTDB): domain Bacteria; phylum Myxococcota; class Myxococcia; order Myxococcales; family Myxococcaceae; genus JAFAFL01. The sequence goes on from CAZCWA010000043.1 coordinate 12,284, forward strand.
CCGCAGTGGGTGCTGCGCCAGTGCGCGTCGCTGAAGCTGGACGGGATCCTCGAGGGCGCGGACGACTGGGCGGGCTACCGCATCGCGTTCGCAGGCGGGCGGCCCATCCACGCGGTCGCGCAGTCGGGACGGCACGTCGCCGAGCGGGAGAAGGCCTTCACCGCCTTCATCGCCTCGCGCGGGATAAAGGGGCGGTTCGTGCCCATGGCCGTCCAGGTGGAGCCGAACCTGTCGGACGACGTGGAGACGCTCGTCGCCCACGCGATCGAGGTGCTGCACACCAACCAGACCCGGGTGCGCGAGAGCCTGATGGTGCACGCCACGAAGATCGACGTGAACGGCGACCTCTACGCGCTCTACGCGCAGATAGGCCCCGCGTCGTCGCTGGAGACCGCACGGCTCATCTGCGAGGAGCGGCTGCCTCCCCGCGAGGTGATTTCGCGCATGTCGGCGTCTCCCCTCGAGGTGGAGGAGACGCTCAAGGACCTCGTCCGGCGCGGGGTGGTGACCCTCAGCGCGTGAAGGAGGACGGTCGGGCCAGCGGTGGGTCTAGAGGACCGCGCGGCGCTGCGTGGCGTAGGCCTCGATGCCTATCTGCGGCGGCGCCACGTTCGCGTACAGCGGGCACCGGGCACAGGAGAAGCTCTGCCAGCCGCGGCGCACCGCCTCGTCGAGGCAGTTGTCGTAGTGGTGGCAGTTGAGGTTCCGGTGCGTCTCCACGCCGGGCTTGGTGGGCCCCGCCTCCGGATTGATGGTTTGCTGCAGATCGGACGGACACGGCTTCATAGGGCACAGCCTCCCTTTGGATGCATCCCCCCCGTGCTCGGATACGGCCACTCGCCTTCCCCGGACGGCTGGGATGGCGCGCGGATGGCGGGGGTTTAGAGCCGGGGCCGGGCGCAAGTCAAATGGGCCAGCGGGAGCGGCATATGGTTCGTGAGGTGACGTCGGGTTTGGCAGGTCGAGCGGGGGTGGCCGCGGCGCTGCTGTGCGGGCTCCTTCTGTCCTCTGCGGCGTGGGCGCAGAGCGCGAAACTCAAGGACGCGGTCCGCCTGCACGCGCCCGAAGCGTTGGCCCTCGCGGAATCCGAGCGCGCGGCGTGCCTGGCGTCGAAGCCTGCCTGCGCGGCGCTGCCGGAGTTGACCCTGCTGGAGGGATTCCTCGCGCTCAGTGAGGGCGATGCGGCAGGGGCGTTGAAGCTCTTGGGGTCCGCACCCTCGCCGAAGGGGCTGGAGGCGTGGCACGCGTTCTATCGGGGCCAGGCGCTCTTCTATCTGCGCAGGTACGGGGAGGCCGCGGGGGCCTTCGCGCAGGCGCGGAAGCTGGGGCCCGCGTCCGTGGCCGAGCGGGCCCGGGCGCGGTACGGCGAGGCCCTGCTCCAGTCCGGCAAGGCAAAGGCCGCGCTGCCCCTCGTCGAGCAGACCACGCGGTCTGCGAACACGCCGGAGCTGCTCCACCTGCGCGAGCGGGCAAGGCGGGCGGCGGGGAAGAAGGCGGAGGCGCAGGCGGACCGGGTGCAGCTCGCGCTTCGGCATCCGGCGCATCCGCTCGGCGAGGAGGCGTGGACGGCGCTGGCGGCGGAGGAGTGGAAGCCGTCTGCGGACCAGCGGCTCTCGCGCGCGCGGGCCCTGCTGGACGCGGGGCGGGCGAAGGACGCGCTGGCCGAATTCGATGCGCTGGCTTCCGGGCCGGTGCCGGTCGTGGCGTTGGCGAGGGCGCAGGCGCTCTACGCGTTGGGCGAGGACAAGAAGGGCGACGAGGCGGTGGAGGCCGCGCTGGAGGGACCTTCCGGCGTAGCGGCGGAGGCGGCGATGACGAAGGCCAGGCGCGCGCTGCGGAAGGGGGACAGGCCGCGGGCGAAGGCGCTGATGAAGGAGGTGGCGGAGAAGTTCCCCGCCGAGCGCCCCGCGGAGGACGCGCTCTTCCTCGCCGGGTGGATCGCGCTGCAGCAGGACGAGTCGAAGGAGGCGGTGGAGACCTTCGAGCGCTTCGGGCAGCGGTTCGCCAGGTCGCGGCGGCTCGACGAGGTGCTGTGGTTCCGGGCCCTGGCGCACCTGCGCGCCGAGCAGTGGAAGGATGCGGGGGCGGTGCTGGCGGGCCTGGTGAAGAATCACGGCCGCTCGTCGCTGGTGCCGCAGGCCCGCTACTGGATGGCCCGCGCGGCGCAGCTCGATGGGGCCGAGGCCGCGCAGAGCGTGCGCGCGTACACGCAGGTGGCCACGCTGCATGGCCAGACCTTCTACGGGGCGATGGCGGGCGTGCGCCTGGCGGAGCTGGAGGCGAAGGTGCCTGCCGCGTTCACCGAGCGGCCGAAGGTGCTCGAGGACATCGAGATGCCGGCGGAGCTGGCGGTGGCGCAGAGGCTGGCCTCGGTCGGGCTGTACCGGGACGCGCACCTGGAGGTGGAGTCGCGCCTGTCGGGCGTGAAGGGCGTGGAGCCTTCGGTGCGGTGGGGACACGCGCTCTCCGGGATCGGCGCGTACGGACACGCGTACCGGCTCGCGGTGCGGAACCTCTGGGGCGCGGCGCTGACCCAGAAGCGGCCCGAGGCGGTGGCCTTGATGTACCCGCTCGCGTACCGGCGCGCGGTGGAGCGCGAGGCCCAGGCGTCGCGCGTGCCGCACTGGCTGGTGTGGTCGATCATGCGGCGGGAGAGCGCGTTCCGGCCGGAGGTGACTTCCCTGGCCGATGCGCGCGGGCTGATGCAGGTGATCCCGCCCACCGCGCGGGAGATCGCGAAGCTCATCGGCGAGACGCCGCCGCCACCCGATGCGCTCTACGCGCCCGAGGTGAACATCCGGTACGGGGCCTGGTACCTCGGGAAGCTGAAGGAGCGGTTCGGGCACCCTGCCCTCGTGGCCGCCGCCTACAACGCCGGGCCCACCGCGGTGCTGGGCTGGGTGAAGAGCAACGGCGAGCTGCCCCTCGACCTCTTCGTGGAGCTCATCCCCTACCGCGAGACCCGCGCCTACGTGAAGACCGTGATGGGCGACTACCACCTCTACCAGTCGCTCTACGAGGCGCCGGAGAAGGTGGCCGCGATGCCGCTGTCCATCCCCGAGCCGAGGGCGGAGGGCGTGGGGTTCTGAAGGAGGACGGGAAGCTCTTGAAGGGTTCATCCCTCGAATTCAATTCGGCAGGAGGCCTTTCTGGTGATAGCAGCCTGACGCGTGTTCGAACTTTCCCTCTTTTCAAGGGCAAGATCCGCCTTCCTCACCGACGTCGGGTTGGCGATCTCCGTCTGTCTGCTCGCATGTGCGGCGCTGGCAGCGACAGTCGTCAAGCTGCAGGTGGAGTTGGTGGACGATGCGGCCATCTCCATTGCCTTCGGGAGGTCCTTCTTCGAGGGGCATGGCTTCAGGCTCACGCCGCACTCCCAGGTGGTCGAGGGCTTCTCAAATCCCTTGTGGACCCTCATCTCCGGGGCGCTCTCGGGAATCGGAGGCAATGGCGTCCGGGCGACGCAGATCGCGGGCACGCTGCTGGGCATCGCCGCGCTCCCGCTCTTCATGCTCTGGCCCTCGGCAGCGGCCGGTCGCGCGCTGAGGGTCGAGGATGCGGCGGGGAGCCTGTTCGTGGCGGTATCTCCGGCGTACGCGATGTGGATCGACTCCGGCATGGAGACCGGCCTGTTCGCGCTGCTCCTGGGCGCAAGTGGACTCGCGGCGCTTCATTGCCTGCGACCGGGCGCTCCCGCCGCGGGAGGGCGAGGAACCGTCGCGGGCATTCTCCTCGGGCTGCTTTGCCTCACCCGCCCCGAGGCCCCCGTCTTCGTCCTTGCGTTGGGAGCCGTCTGGCTCGCCGTCCGGGCGCGGCAGCGGCGGCTGCCGGGCAGACACGAACTCGCCGTCGTCGGATGGTGCGGGGGCGTGTTCGGCGGCTACCTGCTCTTCCGCTGGTTGTACTTCGCTTCGATCCTCCCCAACACCTACTACGCGAAGCAGACCTGGGACTTCGACGGGGCGAACTACCTGCTGGGGTTTCTGAAGGCCTACCCCATGCTGTGCGGGGCCGCGGGAGTGGGCTTCCTCGTTTCCTTCCTTTGGCGCAACCCGGCGGCTCGTGCGTCGTATCTGGCATTCGGGTTCGTGGCGGCTGGCTGCTTCTTCGCGTGGTTCTCCAACGGGGACTGGATGCGCGAATGGCGTTTTCTCGCGCCGTTGATCCCGGCGATGGGCGTGGGGATCTCGGTCGGCGCGGCGCGCGTGCGCGACCTGGGCCATAGTCGATGGGGCCTGCGGTGGCCATTCATCCGGTGGGGCGCGCCCCTAGCAGTAGCAGCGATCCTGATCGCCACCGCCTCGATGCACCGCCTGGATCAGACGCGCCGGATGCGAGGGATGGAGGGCGAGCTGCCCTACCGATGGATAACCCAGGTCATCCATCGCGAGCTTCTTCCGCTGCTGAAGTTCGGCGAGCGCGTCCCTCGCGTGGGCTACCCGGACATCGGGGGCATGGGAATCGACTTCAGGCACGGCGAGGTGATCGATCTCGCCCAGCTCGCCGACTACGCGCTCGCACGTCATGCCGGGAACCCGCGCGCGCAGGAGGACTACCTGCTCCACGACGCGCTTCCCACGGTCCTCGACATCCACGGACCCAGCGGCCACTACAAGGACATGCCGAAGCTCATGGCCCAGTTCCGGAACGTGGGAGGCCAGTTCTGGGTGCGCAAGGGGATGAGCAAGCAGGAAGATCCCCGCTGCCCGGACGGACGCCGCGCAACGCAGAGCATGGACGTCGAGACGTACCAGGCGCTGATCGATGCCGCCTTGAACGAAGGCAAACACGCGCTGGCGATCCGCCGGTGGCGCTGCGGGCAGAGCCACCGCGCACAGATGCCGGACGATGCGTGGCGCACGAGCATGATCGCGCGCTTGACCGAGGCGGCGAAGGACGCTGTCGAACGCGACGAGATCGAACCCGGCCTCCGGCTCTATTCGCTGGCCACGTATCTCGCAGACGATGCGCCCCACCTCCGGCGGCGGACGGAGATCCTGCGAGCGAGGCTGTTCCCGCGCGGCGGGTGA
>CAZCWA010000044.1:0-17188 GCA_964502265.1 uncultured Myxococcaceae bacterium
GCAGCGCGGTCACCTCCGGTTCTCGCACGTCGAGCTCCAGCAGGTTGTCCGCCACACCGCCGAGCAGCGTCCGCAAACTCTCCCCGCCGGTGACCAGCACGTCCCGCCCGCCGCGCGAGAGCTTCCGCAACAGCGCCCGCGCGAAGTCGCCTCGACGTTCCTCGCCCGCCGCCATCAGGAGCCGCTCCGCCCCGTCCAGCACCACCCGCCGCGCCTCGGTGGCCCGCCGCAGCACCCCGTGACCCACGAGGTCCGGCTCCAGCTCCAACAGCTCCGGGCTCCAGGGACGAACCGCGCCGATGCCCTTCACCCCCATCCCCTCCGCCCGCGTCAGCGCCACCTCGGCGCCCTCGTCGAAGGAGACGAAGAGGCTGCCGCCCTCCGCCGCGTCCGCAGCCGCCGCGAAGTGCGTGCCGAGCAGCGTCTTGCCGCTGCCGTGCGCGCCGGTGAGCAGGGACACCGTCCCCGACGGCACTCCGCCGCCGAGCCAGGCGTCCAGCGAACGCACGCCGAAAGGGCTGCGCGCCTCCGGCGAAGGCAGCCCCGCAAGGCCCCTTCCACCGTGCTCGGGATCCGCCTCCATCCGCAGATAAAGCTCGAAGCCGTCGTTGCCCAGCCGCGCGACGTGCTGCCCGGGCACGTGCCGCTGGCCTCGCACCTTGAGCACCTCCAGGCGGCGCGAGCGGCGCATGCCGTGCTGTTCGAACGGGAGGGTGATGAGCCCGTCCACCGTGGAGGTCTCGGGGGCCTCGAGGATCCGCGCCGGGTCCGCCTCCAGCGTGAACACGCCGGTGCAGTCGTTCGAGGACAACCCCACCCCGACCTCCGAGAGCAGCTCCCGGATCTGCGAGTCGTCGCGCCACACGTCGCGGAGCGCGCGCAGCCCGTCCACCACCAGCACCGCGGCCCGCTGCTCGCGCACGCTGGAGAGGAGCATCTCGCGCGTCTCGCGGACGCCGCGGCGCAGCCACGGGTAGATGGAGAGAAGGAAGATGTCTCGCCCCACCCGCTCCCGCTCGAAGAAGGAGAAGCGCTGCAGCGTCTCCAGCACCCGCGTGTGCGGCTCCGAGGCGGCGGTGGCGAAGAGGACCGGTGCGCCCCGCGCGGCCTGGGCGAAGGCGATCTGGCTGGCGAGGATGGTCTTCCCGCTCCCCGGCTGCCCGGCGATGAGCAGGACCTGGCGCGGCGGGATGCCTCCGCCGAGGACGCGGTCCAGAGGAGCGATCCCCGTGGTGAGCAATGACCCGTTGGGTGACATGGCGGTGAATTTCAACCCGGCCTGCGGGGTGAATCATCGCCCCTTTCCGGCCGGGGCGGGAAGATGGTTCGTGGCTGAACAGTGCGCGGGCAAAATGTAGGGAATACGGGGGTCCGCCCGTTGTACGTCGAACCCGAGGCCATCTTCATGCGCACGCAACGGGTTCTTCTCGCACTCACCGCGGTCGTCCTCCTCCTTCCCTTCCCCTCGCAGGCGGACCGCTCCACCCGCCGGGACGCGGTGGTGGAGGTGGTGGAGCGGGTCTCTCCCGCGGTGGTCCACATCGCCACCGAGCAGATCGTCGACCGCGGCTTCCGCCGGGCCGATCCCTTCAGCGACCTCTTCGACGACGTGATGGGCGGCCGGGACCGGCGCCGCACGCAGGAGAGCCTGGGCTCGGGGGTGATCATCGATCCGTCCGGGCTGGTGGTGACCAACGAGCACGTCATCCGCGGCGCCTCGGCGATCCACGTGCACCTCGCGGACGGCCGGCAGCTCGAGGCGGAGGTGATCGGCAGCGACGCGGACAACGACCTCGCGGTGATCCGGGTCCGCACCCAGGCGCCACTGCCGTCGGTGAAGCTGGGCCGCAGCGACGATCTGATGATCGGCGAGAAGGTCGTGGCGATCGGCAGCCCGTTCGGGCTCTCGAAGACGGTGACGGTGGGCGTGGTCTCGGCGACCGGGCGCAGCTTCCGGACCGGCGGGCGCGTCTACAACGACTTCGTGCAGACCGACGCGTCGATCAACCCCGGCAACTCGGGTGGGCCGCTGCTCAACACGGACGCGGAGCTGATCGGCATCAACACCGCCATCTTCGCCTCGGCCCAGGGCATCGGCTTCGCCATCCCGGTGGACAAGGTGAAGCGGATCGTCGCCGAGCTCACCGAGTTCGGGAAGGTGCGGCCATCCTGGGTGGGCGCGCAGGTGACCTGGCTCACGCCGGAGGTGGCGCGCAGGCTCGGGTGGGATCGCAACTTCGGTGCGGTGGTGGCACGGCTCGATCCGGGCAGCCCGGCCCAGCGCGCGGGGCTCGAGCCGGGAGACATCATCGCGGAGGTCGGCGGGGCGCGGGTGATGGACCACGAGGACTTCGAGGTCCGGATGCGCGGCTACCCGGCGCGCACGCCCATCTCCATGAGCGTTTTCCGCAACGGCGCGATGGTGGAGCTGACCGTGGTCCCGGTGGAGTTCCCGCCCGAATACGCGGAGACGCTCGCCTGGGACCGGCTGGGCCTCAAGGTTGGCGAGGCGCGCGGGGTGGTGACGGTCGCCTCGGTGCGCCAGGGCTCGTACGCGGAGCAGATTGGCCTGCGGCGGGGAGACTTCATCCTCCGCGTGAACAACCGCCCGGTGAGGAGCCGGGAGAGCTTCCGCGAGGCGCTGGTGGACGCGCGCAGCGGGCGGAGCGTGCTGATGCTCGTCCAGCGGGGTCGTACCGGCTACCACATCACCCTGCCCTTCTAGCGTCGGGACGGAAACCGTCTAAACTGGCGTGAACATGGCGGAATATCGGTATCACGCCCTCGCGGCGCTCCCGGAGGGCGGCGGACGCGCCTACCTCGGCTTGGCGATCATCGACGATGCGCGGGCGGAGCCCGTGGTCCTCGTGTGGGTCCCGGAGGAGCTCGCGGCGGACATCGAGAAGTCGGAGAAGGTCCAACGCGAGACGGAGCGCGCGGCGCTGCTCGAGCACCCGCACATCATCCGGGTCTACGGCTTCGCCCGGCTCGAGCAGGGCCTGGCGCGCGTGGTGGAGTTCGCGGACGGCGAGAACCTCCGGCGCGTGCTCAAGCAGTCCGGCTCGCTCCCCGCCCGGCTCGCCGCGAGGCTGATCGCCGACGCGGCGCAGGGCGTCCACTACGCGCACCTCGCGGGCAACGATGACGGCACCCCGCTGCTCCACGGCGACCTGCGGCCGGAGACGCTGCTGGTGAGCTACGGCGGCTCGTGCAAGGTCTCCGGGTACGGGGCCTCCGCGTTCGCGAAGGACGCCACCGTGCGCTTCCGCCGCGTGGCGCCGGAGCAGCTCCTCGGCGGCCGCGGCGCGATGAACGTCCAGACCGACGTCTATCTGCTCGGCGCGACGCTCTTCGAGATCATCACCGGGCGCGCGCCCTTCGAGGACGCAGACAACTTCGAGGACGCGGTGCTCAACCGGCCGCTGGACCTGGAGAAGTACCCGCTCATCCCGGACCCGCTCAAGCCGGTCATCTCGCGGGCGCTGGCGAAGAAGGCGAAGGACCGGTTCCCCTCCGCGCACCTCTTCCGCGAGGCGCTGGAGCTGGCGTGGCCGAGGCTCCCCGACGAGGCGGAGGTCTCGCGCTGGCTCAACGATCTCTTCCCCGACAGCACGGGTGCGCGCGCCGAGCGACGGCAGCTCATCGACGCGGGCATCGCCTCCTACGCGAGGGCGCAGTGGGACAGGCAGGCCTCGCAGCCCACCACGCAGGTCCCCTTCCCCGCAGTCTCGCCGCCGGCCCCGCGGACGAAGCAGGCCGCTCCGGTGGAGACACGGTCAGAGCCCGCCACGCCGCCCGCACCGGTACCCGCCGACGAGGAGCGGACGATTCCGGAGCAGCCTGCGCCCAGGTCGCGTGGGCCGCTGTTCGCGGGGATCGGCGCGTTGATCGCGGCGGCGGCTCTCGGGGGCTACTACCTCGCGCGGTCGTCGGTGGAGCCGGGCGCGCAGCTCGCGGCAGAGGTGGTGCCTCCGGTGGCCATCACGGAGGCCGGAGCTGCCGCTGCAGCAACGGCCGACGCACCGGACGCGGGTGAGGCACAGGCCCAGGCAGACGGAGCCGATGCGGGCCCGGGGCAAGCCGCTGCTGCGGAAGACTCGGTGCTGGCGGAGCTGCTGCAGGAGTCACAGCCGGGCACCGAGCCTGCTTCGGCGCAGGCCGGCGCTTCGGTCAAACCCGCGGTGGCGGCGCCGGCGAAGGGAACCCTGGCGCTCACGGTGGAGCCCGCGGTGACTGTCGAGGTGGACGGCCAGCCGATGGGAAGATCGCCGCTGCGCGTGGCGGTGGAGCCCGGGCGCCGCCGCATCCGCCTGCTCGACCGCGCCAACGGGATCGACATCACCCGCACGGTGTCGGTGCCCTCGGGCGGCGTGGCCAACGAGCAGATCTACCTGCAGCGCGGCTTCCTTTCGATCACCGCGCCGCCGGGAGCGGTCATCGAGATCGACGGCAAGCAGGTGGGCACCGCGCCCCTGAAGCAGGACGTCCAGCTCTACGAGGGCAGCCACCGGATCGAGGTCCGGGTGGGCGGCGCGACGTGGCGCGACACCTTCACCGTCCGGCCGAACCAGCGCGTCTACTTCGACGTTGGGCCGCAGTACCAGTAGCCGAGGCCACGGGCTCAGTTGCCCTTGCGCCGGCGGATCATCGCCTCGTAGGCGCGCGCCACGCTCTGCGAGAGGATCATCAGCTCGCCCACGTCCGGCGGGGTGAGCTTGCCCGGCCCGTTGTCCACGTAGAGCAGGTGCACCACACGTCCGGCGACCAGCAGCGGGAGGATGACGGCCGTTTCCGGATAGGCCCCGTCGCCGCCGGCTCCGATCGATCGGTAGAAGACCGCCGTCCCCGCATCCCGCTTCATCGGCCCCACGAAGTGCGAGCGCGTGTCGCAGACGAGCTTGAACGTCGTCGCATCGCGCAGCGCCACCGCGATCCGTCGAACCGCGCTGTCGCGGATGCCTGCGCCCAGGCCATGCCAGCCGGTGAGCAGCGGGCCCTGCACGTTGAGGATGAGCGCCCGCTTCCACTTGCCGAACGCGTAGCGGAGCACCGTCTGGGAGAGGACCTCGCGATCCGCCGCGTGGGCCAGCGCCGCCTGCGCCTCCTTGAAGGTGAGCGGCTCGGGCGATGCGGAGGCGGGGGCGGTGGAGACGACGTTCGCGTAGAGGGCGTTGAACTCCTCTTCGCCCATCAGGTCGGCGGCGGGGGCCTGCTCGGGCTGGTGGGCCTTCCGCGTGCGCGAGGGCCGGGTCTGGCCCACGTCGATGGGACGCACCGTGCGGAAGGCGCCGAGGTGCTTGCGCAGCAGGTGGTTCAGCCGGAACTCGCAGACGACGACGGGGGTCACGCGGCGTCCGGTGATGAAGGCGAGCCGGTCCAGCGGTGCGAGTGCCCGCGGATCCAGGCAGGCCACGCTCAGCCGGGTCTGATCGATCCGCATCGGAAGCAGATCGTGCGCGTCGCAGAAGCCGCGATCGACGGCCGCCAGCGCGCGCGGATCCGGCACCATGCTGCCGCTGGCGAAGCCCACCTGGTGCAGCCGTCCGAGGCAGCGCGCGAGGTCCGCCTCCTGGAGGAGCCCCAACTCCACGAGGTTCGTCCCCAGCCGGCCACCGTGCACGACCTGGAGCTCGAGCGCCTCGTCGAGCCCGTCCTGCGTGACGAGCCCTTCCGCGAGGAGGATGTCGCCGAGCCGCTGCGCCATGACGAAAGGCTACGCCTGCTCGGGATGCGGATGCGGATGCGGATGGTGGCTGAGCCCGACCCGGTTGCCCTCCGGATCGCGGACATAGATCGTGTACGCGGTGCGGTGGACGACGGGGATGCCCCGCGCGGCCAGTTCCTCCTCCACGAGCCCGCGCGAGCCCGGCGGGATGCGCAGCGCGAGCAGGTGAAGTCCCGCGCGCGGTGTCCGGAAGGGATCGTCCGCCGAGGGCGCCTCCGCATCACAACGCTCCACCGCGAGGAAGCCGCCCTGCGCGTCCACCGTGAGCCACACCGAGCGCAGCCGCCCATCGGGGAGGTGGTGCCGGGCCTGCTCGGGGAGGCCCAGCACGTCCCGGTAGAAGGCGGTGCACCGCTCGACGTCGGTGACCTGGATGGCGAGGTGGTGGAAGCCCTGGATGCGCACGCGCGGATGCTAGTCGCCTGTGCCCGCGGGGCGGAAGAACCCGCGCGGGCGCGCGCGGCAGGCGGAAAGTTGACTCTACACGCCTGTTCAGGGAGCATCCCGACCCACGGAACGTCTGTTCAAGGCGAGGCCCGGGAGGGAACGTGGAAGAGCTGACCGAACGCCAGAGGGAGATCCTCCAGTTCATCGTCCGTGAGACGGAGTCGCGGGGCTTTCCGCCCACCATCCGCGAGATCGGCGAGGAGATGGACATCCGCTCCACCAACGGCGTGAACGACCACCTCAAGGCGCTGGAGCGCAAGGGCTACCTCAACCGCGGCGAGCAGCAGAGCCGGTCGCTGGTGCCCACCAAGCGCGCCCGGATGGTGCTCGGGATGGGGGCGAAGAAGGATCCGGATCTGATCGAGGTGCCGGTGCTCGGGAAGGTCGCTGCCGGCGCACCGCTGCTGGCCACCGAGCACGTGGAGGACTCGGTGAAGATCGACTCCTTCCTGCTCGGCGGGAACGGGCGGGAGGTCTTCGCGCTCAGGGTCAAAGGTGAGTCGATGATCGAGGACGGCATCCACGACGGGGACTACCTCTTCGTGCGCAAGGTGCCGTCGGCGCAGCCGGGGGAGATCGTCGTCGCGCTGATCGAGGACGAGGCCACGGTGAAGCGCTACTACCCGGAGGGGGATCGCATCCGTTTCCAGCCGGCCAACAGCGCCATGCAGCCCATCTACGTGAACCGGAGCGAGTTCCGATCCACCATGATCCTCGGCATCGTGGTGGGCGTGTACCGGCAGCTCCTCGGCGGGCGCGTCCAGGCCTGATCAGGGGCAGCGGCTGAGCGTCGGTTGCGCTGTCATGGCCCGGCCGCACGCCTCGGCCACCAGCGCGGTGCGGCCCGCGCCCTTCGCGACCTTCGCGACCTCGAGCTGCAGCGTCACGTCCTTCTCGCGCTCCGGCTCCTTCGCCAGCACCTCGTAGAGCTGCAGCGCGTCCGCGGTCCTGCCGAAGCTCGCCAGCGCGCGCGCCAGCTCCAGGCCCTCGCGTTCCTCTTCGCCGGTCGCCGACTCGAGGGCCCGCTCCAGCGCCGCCTCCGCCTTCGCGCTCTCACCGCGGGCCCGGTACAGCCGCGCGAGGGCGAGGTGGACCAGCGCCCGCTCCTGCACCTTCAACGACCGCTCGAAGGAGACGCGCGCCTCGTCGGGCCGCCCCATCGCCACCTGCAGCTCGCCGACCATCTCCCAGAGCGAGGGATCGTCCGGCGTCACCTCCGCCGCCTTCGCCAGGACCTTCGCCGCCTCGTCGAACCTGCGCGCACGGACGTGGTGCTCACCCAGCTCCACCCGCAGCGCACCGTCCGCCCTGCCCTTCTCCACCGCCCGCTGAAGCAGCGCGCCCGCGTCTTCCTCGCGCCCGTGCTCGGTCAGCACCTTCGCCGCGCGCAGGTAGTGCGAGGACGCGAGCGTCTCGTTCGGGCTCGCATCCCCTGCACGCTCCAGCCGCTCCACCGCCGCGTCGACCCGCCCTGCCTTCAGCTCCAGCTCGCCCAGCGCCTCCAGCGCGTTGAAGTCCCGGGGGTTGAGCGACAGCGCCCGCTCCAGCGCCTCCCGCGCGGCCCCGTCCTCGCCGAGCTGCGCGCGGATGAAACCCACCCGGCTCCAGTTGGTGCCCCGCTTCGAATCCTGCTCCGCTGCCTTTTCGAAGTGCGGCAGGGCGTCGCGCAGCCTTCCCTGGGCGAGGAAGAGCTCACCCATCGCCGCCGGCAGCCGCGGGTCCTCCGGCGCAAGCCCCTTCATCTCCTCGAACGCCGCCTCCGCCTTCTCGTACTCGCCCTGCATCACCAGGGAGGTGGCCTGCAGGTAGAGCCCTTCGGCGTGCTGGGCGCGCTCCTCGGCCGTGGGAGGGGGTGGCGGCCGCTCCTTGCAGGCGAGCAATGCAAAGCAGAGGGTGAGGACGCCCTGCAGGCTCAGGTTGATCGCGCGCAGCCCCAATTCAGCCACCTCATCGCCATGCATGAAGGCGGCAGTCTAGGCGAACCGGGGCCTGGACCGTCAGGGGGAGCGGCGCCCCAGGGCCTTTCTCTCCGGCGGCGGGCCGAGGAACTTCAGCGGGTCCACCGGGAGCCCTTTCCGCCGAACCTCGAAGTGCAGGTAGGGCCCGGAGGTCCGCCCGGTCTGGCCCACCGTCGCCACCACCTGGCCGTCGCGCACCTTCTGCCCGGTCTTCACCCGGAGATCGCGGTTGTGTGCGTAGAGGGTGATGAGGTCGTCCCCGTGATCGACGATCACGATCAGGCCGTACCCCTTCTGCTCGCCCGCGTAGAGCACCGTGCCCGCGCGCGCCGCCACCACCGGCGTGCCGATGGGCGCCGCGAGGTCGATGCCGTCGTGCCGCTCCTTCCCCTTCGCCCCGAACCGCGCGTAGAGCACCCCGCGCAGCGGCCAGTCGAGCGCGCCGGGCTCTTTGGGCATGGTCAACGGCTGCCTCGGGCCCTTCTGCGGAGCCCGCGCAGGCGAAGGCGCCGCACGCGGTGGAGCGGCGCTGGCGGTCGATCCCGCCGCCGTGCCCGTCCCCGCCCCGGATGTCGCCGGGATGACGAGTTCCTGCCCCACCGCGAGCGTGCGCGGATCGGTGACGCCGTTGGCGGCCATCAGGGCCTCGACCGTCACCTCGTGCATGCGGGCGATCCGGTAGAAGGTCTGGCCGGCCTCCACCCGGTGCGTCACGCGCCCGGGCGCTGCGGCAGAGGGCTTCGCTGAAGCGTGCGCGGCGGCGCCTTCGACCTTCGTCGTCTCCGCCAGCTCCGGCTCTGGGTGGGCCTGCGCGTACCGGATGTGGGGCGTATCGAATCGGCCGGCGGCGGGCGTGGCGCAGCCTGTGCCCAAAAAGCCGGTCAGGCCGGCGAACGCGATGGCGAAGGCGAGCCCACCCGCAACGCGACGACGGGCCGGCGAGACGAATGACACGTCCCACCGGTCGTCACGGTCCGGGCGTTCCCCGCCCTGCTGCGTGCCCGCCGCCATGTAGCGGCAGTCTCAGGGTGGCAGCGCTGGCCTTCCAGTTTTCGTCTCACTCCCTGCGTGAGCTGCCGAACTCCGCGTCCACCGCGACCTGCTCGAAGCCCTCCACCGGCCAGGCCTTCACCATCTCGAGCTGGGTGTACTCGGTGAGGTCCAGGTGCAGCGGCGTGACGCTGATCCGGCCCTCGCGGAACACGGCGTTGCAGTCCGACCCGGGGATGTCCTCGTGCCGGAAGTTCGTGCCGCCGATCCAGTAGTACTTCCGCCCGCGCGGATCGACGTTCTCGATCACGTCGTACCCGTAGGAGTGCTTCCCGAGCTGGGTGATCGAATACCCGGTCGCGTCCACCCCGCCCGGGATGTTCACGTTGACGAGGAGCCGTCCGCCCTTGTGCTCGGCCAGCACCGCCTCGGCGAGCTTCCGGGCAAAGCGCGCGGCGGGGCCGAACTCGAAGCGGTCGCGCGCCACCAGGCTGAAGGCCAGCGCCGGCACCCCGAGCAGGGACGCCTCCATCGCCGCGGCCACGGTCCCCGAGTAGGTCACGTCGTCCGCGAGGTTCGCGCCGTGGTTGATCCCCGAGACCATCAGCGCGGGCTTCTGGTCCTTCATCAGGTGGTTGATCGCGATGTACGAGCAGTCCGCCGGCGTCCCGTCGATGGCGAACCGCCGCTCGCCGAGCTCCTTGATCCGCAGCGGGCGGTGCAGGCTGATGGCGTGGGACGAGGCGCTCTGCTCGTTCTCCGGCGCCACCACCCAGATCTCTCCCAGCCCCTCCACCGCGCCGATGAGCGCACGCAGGCCCTCGGCGTGGATGCCGTCGTCGTTCGATACGAGGATGCGGCGCAAGTCCGCCCCTACCGCAGCGCCCGCAGCGCAGTCCGGCCGGCGTACCGCGCGCCCGCCCCCAGCTCCTCTTCGATCCGCAGGAGCTGGTTGTACTTGGCCACCCGGTCCGACCTCGAGGCCGAGCCCGTCTTGATCTGCCCGCAGTCCAGCGCCACCGCGAGGTCCGCGATGGTGGTGTCCTCGGTCTCGCCGGAGCGGTGGCTCATCACCGAGGTGAAGCCCGCCTTGTGGGCCATGCGCACCGCGTCCATCGTCTCGGTCAGAGAGCCGATCTGGTTCACCTTCACCAGGATGGAGTTGGCCACGCCCTGCTCGATCCCGCGCGACAGCCGCTCCACGTTGGTCACGAAGAGGTCGTCGCCCACGAGCTGGATCTTCCCGCCCAGCCGCTCGGTCAGGCCCTTCCAGCCCGCCCAGTCGTCCTCGGCCATGCCGTCCTCGATCGACACGATCGGGTACCGGCTGCACAGGCCCTCGTAGTAGCCGATGAGGCCCTGGGCATCGAACTCCTTGCCCTCGCCCTTGAGCCGGTACTTGCCCGACGCCTTGTCGAAGAACTCGCTCGCGGCCACGTCCAGCGCCAGCGCGATCTGATCGCCCGCCTTGAAGCCCGCGGTGGAGATCGCCTCCATGATCAGCCGGAGCGCCTCCTCGTTGGCGGGCAGGTCCGGCGCGTAGCCGCCCTCGTCGCCCACGCCGGTGGCGAACTTGCCGGCCTTCAGGATCGTCTTGAGCGCGTGGAAGATCTCCGCGCCCCAGCGCAGCCCCTCGGCGAAGGACGGCGCGCCGATGGGCATCACCATGAACTCCTGCACGTCCACCCGCGTGTCCGCGTGGGCGCCGCCGTTGAGGATGTTCATCATCGGCACCGGCAGGGTCCTCGCCGCCGCACCGCCGATGTAGCGGTAGAGCGGCATCCCGTGCGCAGACGCCGCCGCGCGGGCCGCCGCCATGGACACGCCGAGGATCGCGTTCGCGCCGACCTTGCTCTTGGTCGGGGTGCCGTCCGTCTCGATCATCGCCTGGTCGAGCGCGAACTGATCGGCCGCGTCCATGCCCACCACCACCGGCGCGAGCCTGTCGACGACGTTCTGCACCGCCCGGGTCACGCCCTTGCCGAGGTAGCGGCCCTTGTCGCCATCCCGCAGCTCGAGGGCCTCGTGCTCGCCGGTGGAGGCGCCGGACGGCACCGCCGCGCGGCCGAAGGTTCCATCCGGGAGGACCACCTCGACTTCCACCGTGGGATTGCCGCGCGAGTCGAGGATCTCACGGGCCAGCACCTGAACGATCTCGGTCATGGGCGCGCCTTGTAGGAGGCGGGCCTGCGCTCCGCAAGCGCCTGGATCGCCGGATGCCCACCGACGCACTACAGTGTCCCGATGCCCCTGCCCGCGAGCCTCCGTCGGAACCACGCCCACGCCGCAGGACCCGACCAACGCCGGCGGCGTGCCCGCGGCGCCCTGCTGGGGCTCGCGGTGGGAGACGCCTTCGGGACCACGCTCGAGTTCAAGGCGCTCTCCGCGCCGCCCTTCCCCGATTTGTGCCACGGCCCGCACACCGAGATCACCGGCAAGGGCCCCTTCGACGTGACGCCCGGCCAGGTGACGGACGACACGCAGATGGCGGTGGCGCTCGCCGGGAGCCTGCGCGGGATCAAGCGCTTCGACGCAGGCGACGTCCTCTCCCGGTACCGCGCGTGGCTGCCCCACGCCTTCGACGTGGGCAACCAGACCCGCGCCGTGCTCGAAGGCCAGGTGCCCGGCGTCACGCCCTTCCACGCCGCGAAGGCGCACTGGCTCCACCACGGCCGCAAGCCCGCGGGGAACGGATCGCTGATGAGGATCGCGCCCATCGGCGTGTTCTTCTGGAACGACCGGGAGGCGAGGATCCGGGCGTCCCTGGAGGACTCGGCGCTCACCCACGCGGATCCCCGGTGCCAGCTCGCGTGCGTCGTGTTCAACGCAGCCATCGCCCAGGCGATCGCCTGGCCTTCGCCCGAGGTGGACGCGAAGAAGCTTTTCGAAGGCCTCGGCGCGGAGCTGAACCTGGCCGCGGTGAAGCTCGGACGCGAGCTGCCCGAGCACGTCCGCGAGGTGCAAGACGCGGTGGCCGCGCTGCGCGAGGACCTCGAGCTGGCGCAGCGCCCCGACCCGCAGCTCTACGGGCCGGAGATCCACCTGCACCACCACCAGGGCTTCGTCCGGGTCGCGTTCCGGCTGGCATTCTGGGAGTTGCTCCACGCGCCGTCGCTGCAGGCGGGCCTGACCGACGTGGTGAACCGCGGCGGGGATGCTGACACCAATGGCGCGATCGCGGGGGCGCTGCTGGGCGCGGTGTACGGCGAGGCCGCCATCCCTTCCGCCTGGCGCCAGGCGGTGCTGGAGGCGGTGCCGAGACAGCCGGCGCTGCGCGAGGCGTACCACCCGGTGCAGTTCCTCCCGCTCGCGGACCGCGCCACCGAGGCGTGAACGAAGCGTGACCGAAACGCACAAGGCCCTCCGGGGTTTCTCCCAGAGGGCCTTGCGAAGTGCGTACTGCTGAAGCGGGCGGGGTCAGACCGCCAGGTCGATGATCACGACGCCGCGGGGAGGTTTCTCGTCCTCCTCGTCCGTTCGGCGGCGCGGCGCGTTGTCCGGGGACGGAAGCGGCAGTTCCACGACCGGACGATCATGGTCCTGATGCCGTCCCCGCTCGCGGCGCTGGATCTCCTCGATGATGAAGGCGTCGAGCATGGTTCTCACGCACTCCTGTTAACGACAAACCATCTGAGCTGCATCCACCCGGCCCTTCCTCTGCAAGGCGGCTGCCTGACCGCTGCCGCCCCACCCGACCCGTCCTCTTTGCCGCACCCTGTCCGCTGCACGGCGTTTCCTTACGGAAAGTGTAGACCACGGAGGCCCACCCGCAAGGTGCGCTTTGAAAAGATGACCGGGAGGAAGGCCGGACAGCGGGCGGCCGGGCGTGAAAAGATGCTAGCGCCCCTCTGCCCGCCTCTTGAAAGCGTCGAGCATCTTCGGCAGCGAGGTCTCCACCAGCGCCTTGACGATCGACTGCGGCACCAGCGCGCCGAGCTTCATCTCGATCGAGTAGGTCGCCTTCGTCTTGCCCTCACCCTCCGGCGAGAGCTCCCAGGAGCCCTGGTTGCCCTTCATGAACTCGCCGTCGACCAGCGACCAGGTCACGCGGGAAGGGGCCTCCTCCTTCATCCGCAGCGTGTACTTGATCGTCTTCATCACCTCGACCTTGTAGTGGACGTCCACCTGGTTGCCGGAGCGGTTGGACGTCTTCAGCTCCTTCACCTCGGAGAGGAACTGCGGGTACTGCTCGTAGGTGGTGATGGTCTCGAAGACCTTCTCGATCGGGGCGTCGATGGTGATGGTCCTGCTGGCCGCGGCCATGGGGTCTCCTTCCGGGAGGGTGTGCTGCTACAGGTACGCCTTGAGCTTCTTGTCCAGCCGGTGCGTGCCGGTGATGTAGCGCACGGTCCCGGTCTTCGAGCGCATCACCACCGACTCGGTCTCCGCGCCGGCGCCGAAGAAGCGCACGCCCTTGAGGAAGTCGCCGGAGGTGACGCCGGTGGCGGCGAACATGACCTCTCCGCGCGCGAGATCCTCGGCGCTGTAGATCCGGTTCACGTCCTTGATCCCCATCTTGTGGCAGCGCTCGGTCTCCGCCGCGTCCCGGGGCATCAGCCGGCCCTGCATGTCGCCGCCCATGCAACGGATCGCCGCCGCGGTGATCACGCCCTCGGGCGCCGCGCCGATGCCCATCAGCACGTCCACGCCCGCGTGTTCGAAGCAGGTGGCCACGCCGCCCGGCACGTCCCCGTCCTCGATCAGCCGTACGCGCGCGCCCGCCGCACGGACCTCCTTGATCAGCTCTTCATGCCGGGGCCTGTCGAGCATCACCACCGTGAGGTCCTCCACGTAGCGGTTCATCTTGTCCGCGATGCTGCGGAGGTTCCATGACGCGCTCTTGGACAGGTCGATGCTGCCGCGCGCCTTCGGGCCGACGACGAGCTTGTCCATGTACATGTCCGGCGCGTTGAGCAGGTGGCCCTGCGCGCCCATGGCGATCACCGAGATCGCGCCCGGCCGGCCGTAGGCGCAGAGGTTCGTGCCCTCGAGCGGATCGAGCGCGATGTCCACCACCGGCGCGCCGCTGCCCCGGCCCACCTTCTCGCCGATGTAGAGCATCGGCGCCTCGTCCCGCTCGCCCTCGCCGATGACGATCGTCCCGTCGATCTGCAGCGAGTCGAACGCGCGCCGCATCGCATCCACCGCCGCCTGATCCGCCGCGTGCTTGTCCCCGCGCCCCATCAGCCGCGCCGCGGCGATGGCCGCCACTTCCGTCACCCGCACCACTTCCAACGCCAGGTTGCGATCCATGTCTCTAGTCCTCTCCCTCGTTGCTTTTCACGAGCCCCGCCGCGGTGGCCCCTCCACCCGCGGGCTCGAAGATTCGCACCACCGCGTCCGGGATGCGCGTGGGCTTCCCTTCGCGGTTGATGCAGGCATGCACGGTGCGGCCTTCGCAGAGCACCCGGTCCTCACCCTCCCGCCGGATGCGGTAGGTGAAGACGAGCGACGCGCGGCGCAGCTCGGTGACGTCGGTCTCGATCACCAGCACGTCGTCGTACTTCGCCGGCGCCTTGTAGCTGCACGTCGCCTCGACCACCGGCAGCAACGAACCCTCGGCCTCCAGCGCCTTGTAGCTGCCCCCGCGCGAGCGGAACCACTCGCTCCGGGCGAGCTCGAAGTACCTGAAGTAGTTCGCGTAGTAGACGACGCCCATCTGATCGGTGTCGCCGTAGATCACGCGCAGCCGTGCTTCGTTCATGAGCGCGCGCGGACCCTAACGGACGGCATCTGGACGGTAAAGGTTCGAAGTCGACACGTCCGCGCAGTCCCTGCGCACGCCAGCGCCCCTCCGCAGACTTTGCGCGCGCCTGACCGGCTGGACGGGACGCTGCCTCGGAAGCCGGCGTGGCACGCACTTCGCTACCGCTTCCGTCGAGAGCCGGAGGACTCGGATGAGCGCCACACCCCACAACCATCACCGCGACCCCGGGTCTGCACGGCTGGCGCTGGACGCCCGGGACCAGGAGGTGCGGCGGGAGCGAGATGCCCTCCAGCGCCGCCAGCTCCACCTCCACGTGGTGGGCCGGATGCTGATGGCGGGCGTGTTCCTCTTCAGCGCGGTGGCCAAGCTGCTCGCCTTCGAATCCACCGGCCGCGCCATGGCCGCCACCGGGCTCGCGGACGTGGAGCTGCTGCTGGGCCTGGCCATCGGCATCGAGCTTCTGGGAGGCGCCGCACTCGCCACGGGCTTCAAGGTCCGCGCGGTGGCGCTGACCCTCATCGGCTACGTCGCGCTGGTCACCTCGCTCATGCACGGGGACCTCGCCATCGCCGCGAACCGGTCCTTCGCCCTGATGAACGTCGCCTTCGTCGGCGGCCTGCTGATGCTCATCTCCCACGGCGCAGGCGAGCTCAGCGCGGATGCCCAGCTCGCCCGCCGGGAGGCGCGCCGCTACGGCCTGTAGCCGCCCGCCCACGCTGTCGCTTCACCCGTCGTCGCTTCACCCGCCACACACCGCATCACCGCCGAGGACGTCGCCATGAGAAACGCATCCCGCTCCCCCACCATCGCCGACTTCATGACCCCGAGCCCGCACTCCGTGGCGGTGGACAGGAGCCTGGAGGACGCGCACCGCCTGATGCGTCATCACAAGATCCGGCACCTGCCGGTGCTCGAGGGCGGACGGCTCGTGGGCATCGTCACCGAACGCGACCTCGCGCTGCTCGAGCTGCGCGGCAACGTCCTCGCCCGCGACGTGGAGGTCGAGGAGGCGATGAGCCCCGAGGTCTTCGTGGTCGCCCCCGACGCCTCGCTGCTCGAGGTCTCCCTGCAGATGTGGAAGCACAAGTGGGGCTCGGTGGTGGTGATGGAGGACCGCGAGGTGGTGGGCGTCTTCACCACGGTGGACGCGATGCGCGCGCTCGCCACCCTGCTGGCCGGGCCCCGCCGGCGCGCCGCCGCCGCCGTGAAGGCGAAGACGAAGGCCGCCAAGGCCACCGACACGCGGCGGACCACCCGCAAGCGCGCCTGAGCCGAGCAGCCTGAACGAAGAGCGCCCGCCCCTCACGACGAGGAGCGGGCGCTTCTCTCGTTCCGCCGGACCGGAGGGTCCCGATCAGGCGGAGGCGACCTCGATGTCCAGGGAGAGATCCACCGCCCGCGCCGAGTGCGTCAGCGCGCCCAGGGACACGTAGTCCACCCCGAGCGCGGCGATCTTCGGCAGACGCTCCAGGGTGACGCCGCCGGAGACCTCGAGCTTCGCGCGTCCGGCGGTGCGCTTCACCGCCTCGGCGAGCATCGCGTCGTCCATGTTGTCGAGCAGCACCACGTCGGCGCCCTCCTCGAGCACCTCGTCGAGCTGCGCGAGCGTGGTGACCTCGATCTCGATCTTCACCAGGTACGGCGCGTTGACCTTCGCCCGCCGCAGGGCCTCCCGCACCGAGCCACCCACGGCCGCGATGTGGTTGTCCTTGATCATCAGCCCGTCGAAGAGGCCGAAGCGGTGGTTCCAGGCGCCGCCATCGCGCACCGCCGCCTTGGACAGGCCTCGCATCCCGGGCGACGTCTTGCGGGTATCGAGGACCTTCAGCTTCGTCCCCTTGACCGCCTCCGCCGCCCGCCGCGCCAGGGTGGCGATCCCGCTCGTGCGTTGGACGATGTTGAGGGCGGTCCGCTCGGCCGTCAGCAGCGAGCGCAACGGCCCGTCGATCGCCGCCACCTCCGTCCGGGGAACGACCAGGTCACCGTCGTGCTGGGCCAGCCGCACCTGCACCGATGGATCGACCCGGTGGAACACGCGCTCGAAGGCGGAGAGGCCCGACAGCACCATCTCCTCCTTCGCCAGCAGCGTCGCCCGGCCCTTCGCGCTCGGCGGGACCAGGGCGAGCGTGGTCACATCCCCCGCCGCGCCGAGATCCTCGTCCAGCGCCAGATCGATCAACCGGTCGACGTAGTCCATCTACCGCTTCGTCCGGCCCTTCGAGGCCTTCTTCGCGGCAGCCTTCTTCGGGGCCGCCTTCTTCCCCGCGCCCTTCTTCGGGGCCGCCTTCTTCGCCGCGCCCTTCTTGGGAGCCGCCTTCTTCGCCGCGCCCTTCTTCGGAGCCGCCTTCTTCGCCGCGCCCT
>CAZCWA010000045.1:0-17133 GCA_964502265.1 uncultured Myxococcaceae bacterium
GGCCGAAGATGCCCGGCGGCCGCCGCCCGGCCTACGTGTGACCGATCCGGGCTAGAACCGCAGCGTGGTTGAGCCCTCCCGTCCGCGCCGCCTGCTCGCCCTCGCCGGCGCCGCGCTCGCCTGCATGGCGTGTGCGATCGGGACGGGCTGCGCCTCCACGCCGCGCCCGCCGGACGAGCTCCGGGTGCGCGACCTGCGGATCGACGGGACGAAGCAGCTCGACGAGGAGGACATCAAGGACCGCATCCTCACCACCGAGCCGCGCTGGCCGTGGTCGGTGGAGGTCTACGATCCCAACGCGTGGCAGGCGGACCTGCGCCGCATCGAGCGCTACTACGAATCGCGCGGCTTCTACCAGGCGCGGGTGATCGAGGACGAGCTCGTCCCGCTGGAGAACGGCAAGGTCTCGCTGCGCGTGCGCGTGTTCGAGGGCCAGCCCACCGTGCTGGAGGAGATCCGCATCGAGGGCCTCGACATCCTCTCCGAGGATCAGCGCGAGGCGGTGCTGGAGCTCTTCCCGCTGCGTGAGGGCGAGACCTTCCGCGAAGCCGACTGGCTGGCGGTGAAGCCGCTGCTGCGTTCGCGCCTCCGGGAGCTGGGCTACGCGGAGGTGGTGGTCGAAGGGCACGCGGAGGTGGACGTGGAGACGCGGGGGGCGCGGGTGCTGCTCCAGGTCGCGCCCGGCCCGCGCTTCCGCTTCGGCGACATCTTCGTCGCCACCGATCCGGACCCGCAGGTGCCGCCGAAGTGGATCATCGACGAGGCGCGCATCGCCATCGGCCGCGGTCAGTGGTTCAGCGAGTCCGCCCTGGCCGAGGCCCAGTCGCGCGTCTTCAAGATGGGCGTCTTCGGCGGCGTGCGCGTCAACCGGGGCGCGGCGGACCGGGAGACGGGCACGGTCCCGGTGGTGGTCGACGTCCGCGAGGCACCGTTCCGCACCCTGCGCGCGGGCGGCGGCATCGGGCTCGACCAGACGCGGCAGGAGGCGCGCGCCCGGCTCGAGTACATCGACCGCAACTTCCTCGGCGGGCTGCGCACCATCTCCAACCGGCTGCGCGTGGGCTACGCGTTCCTGCCCACCGTCTGGGACGTGGGCCTGAACAACCCCAACGTGAAGACGGAGAACGATCCGCTGCTCAACGTGGGCGTGGAGTTCGCGCAGCCGCGCTTCTTCCATCCCTCGCTGCGCGGCTACGTGGCGGCCGAGGGCGAGGCGCGTCCGGAGCCGGCCTTCTACGTCCTCGGCGGGCAGGTGCGCGCGGGCGTGGCGTGGCAACCGCACCCGTCGTTGCTCTCGCACGTCACCTACAACTTCGAGGCGTACCGCTTCCTCCGCGGCCTGGCCGTGCTCGGCGGGAACGCGCCGGAGCTCGCGCTCGGATGCCCGAAGCCCGAGGCCTGCCTGCTCTCCTTCATGGAGGGCAACGTGGAGTGGGACCGCCGCATGCGCCGCACCGCCGGCGGCCTGAGGCCGGATCCGGTCGACCCCGCGCAGGGCTACTACCTGGGCCTGTCGGTTCAGCTCGGGGGCGGGCCGCTCGGCGGTGACTTCACCTACGTCCGCCTGCTGCCCGAGGCGCGCTACTACGTCTCCTTCCTCGAGAACCAGCGCTTCACCGTGGCCCTCCGCGCGCGGGCAGGGGCGCTGATCTCCACCCAGGAGTCGCCCATCGTCTCGCGCTTCTTCGCCGGCGGCGGGAACTCGATGCGTGGCTTCAACAGCCGCAGACTCTCACCGCTGCTGCTGGTGCCTCCGGACGGCGTGAGCGGGACGACCAACGCGCGGGACGGCATCGCGGCGCCGGTGGGACGTCAGCCAGGTGACGTGGTGCCCATCGGCGGCGAGCGGCTGTTCGAGGGCTCGGTCGAGGGCCGCTACAGATTGAATCCGGACTTCACGCTCGCGGTCTTCCTCGACACCGGCTTCAACAACAGGGCGGACGCGGTGGAACGGGACATCACGCTGCAGAACATCCCCTCCTATTTCGGGACGCACCTCCAGTACGCGGTGGGCTTCGGGCTGCGCTACGTGACGCTGGTGGGCCCCATCCGGGTGGACCTCGCCTACCGCCTGCCGGTGGGGCGTCCGCCGCGCGTCTACGAGCTGCCGGACCTGTACCTCTCGCCGCCGCCGGCGGGGGGCTGCTTCGGGCTCGGCGCGACCACGCGGGATGCGAACGTGAATCCGGAAGGCGTGTGCGCGCTGCACATCTCGATCGGCGAGGCCTTCTGACGTGAGGCGCTGGCTGAAGAGAGTGGGGCGCGTGCTCCTCGTGCTGGCGGCGATGACGATGGCGCTGCTGGTCGGGGTGTGGGTCTTCGTCACCACGCCGCCGGGCGAACGGATGGTGCGAGACCGCCTGGTCCAGGCGCTCGACGAGGCGCTGCCGGGGAACGTGGAGATTGGCACCCTCGACCTCTCCCTGCGCGAGCTGATCGTCGAAGACATCGCGCTGCGCGACCCGGAGGGAGAGGTCGTTGCGCGCATCGGCCGGCTGCAGGTGGTGGTGGACCTCGGATCGATCGTGCGGCGCAGGCTGGTCCTGCCGCTGGTGCGCATCGAGGACCTCGCCGCGGACGTGGTGCAGGACGAGCGGGGGCTGAACCTCGTCCGGGCGGTGCACAAGGTCCGCGAGGAGCTCGGCCAACCGACCCGTCCGCTCGACCTCACCGTGGAGGTGAAGCGCTTCGAGCTTCTGCGCAGCAACGTGCGCCTCCGGCAGTCGACCACCGAGGCGCTCGCGGAGGACCTGCGCCTGAACGCGCTGGAGGCGAAGGGGGCGGTGACCTTCGAGACCCTCTCCTCGCGCCTTCGCGGTCAGCTCGCGCTCGACGGTCACTTCACCGAACCTCTGGAGGCGCCGCTCTCCCTGCGCGCGGACTTCGATCACGCGGCCCGCAGCACCGACGTGGACGCGACGCTCGGGCTGGCGGACCTGGCGCTGGAGAGCACTTTGAAGGGCGCGCCGGAGAAGGACGCGCTCACGCTCGCCGTGCAGAGCCTGACGCTGCCGCACGAGACGGTGCGCGCCTTCGTGCCGGTGTGGCCGCTTCTGGCGGACGCTGACGTGAAGGGGACGTTGGGCCAGGACGGCAACTGGTACGTCTCGGACCTGCGGCTCGGCGCCGGCGAGGCGACGGCGGAGGTGAAGGGCCGCGTGGACGTCGCGCGGCTGCGGGCGGAAGGGCTCGACGTTCAGGCGCGCGGCGTGGACCTCTCGAAGCTGGTCGAGAACGGGCCCGCGTCGGACCTCGCGCTCTCGCTCACGGGCAACGTGCAGGGGACCTCGCTGCAGACGCTGCAGGGGGAGCTCTCCTTGCGGATGCCCACCTCGACGATCGACGGGCATCCTTTCGGCCCGGTATCGCTGCAGGCGCAGGCATCGGAGGGGACGTTCGCGCTCTCGGAGCTGGACGTGCGGGTGCCGGGCGCGCAGCTCACCGGCGGGGGCGAAGGGACGCTGGAGCGGCTGCGCTTCGACGGGAAGTTCACCGCCTCCGACCTCGGGCTCCTGGGACGCACGCTGGGCCGCGTGGTGCGTCCGGAGGGACTCCCCCTTTCAGGTCGCGGGGAACTCACCGTGGGCCTGCAGGGGCCTCTGGATGGCCCCGGTCTCCACGCGCGCGGACGCTTCTCCTCGCTGCGGTGGGAGGACGTGCGGGTGACGGGCCTGGGCATCGACGCGAAGGTGGGCGACGTGCGGCGCCCGCTGGATGCGGACGCGCGGCTGCGCATCGACACGCTTCGACTGGGCGAGCGGCAGTTCCAGGACGTGCGCGGCGACGTGGTCACCCGCGGCCGGAACCTGAGCGCCGACCTCACCGCGCGCGGCCTCGCCGAGGTGGGGCTTCGGGTTCAGGGCCTCCTGGACGAGGACCGCCATGGCCTGCGGATCGATGGCTTCGCGCTTCGCTACCCGGAGGCGCGCTGGTCCCTCGAGCGGCCCGCGCACCTGCGCTTCGCCGACGGGGACCTCCGGCTCGAACCTCTCTGGCTGCAGTCGGAGCGGCAGCGGCTGGGCGTCGACGGGACGCTTCTCGGCAACCGGCTGGATGTGCGCGCGGCGGTGGAGAACTTCGCGTTGACCGGGTTGCCGCCGGCGCTGCTGCCCTCTTCTTTGGCGGACGGCACGCTGGGCGGCGAGGTCTCGGCGCGCGTGAACCTCGGCGGCACCACCGCACGCCCCACCGTCGAAGCGCAGGTGCAGCTCCGCAACGGCTCGTGGCAGAAGTTCGAAGACATGGGCCTCGAGCTCGCCGCGCGCTACGCGGACGATCAGGTGGAGGGCCGCATCCGCCTGCTCGCGCTGGCCTCGCAGGTCGAGGGCACCTTCACCCTGCCCGTCTCCGGCCTGCTGAACCGCTCGCGCAAGCCGCTGCGCGCGGACCTCGCCATCGCGCCCACGCGGCTGGAGTCCCTCTTCTCCTCCTTCGGGCTCGACCCCGGCCTCTCCGGCAGCGCGGCGGCGACGATCCAGGTCGAGGGTTCGGCCGCCGAGCCGCGGGTGCGCATCG
Organism: uncultured Myxococcaceae bacterium; assembly: GCA_964502265.1. Classification (GTDB taxonomy): domain Bacteria; phylum Myxococcota; class Myxococcia; order Myxococcales; family Myxococcaceae; genus JAFAFL01. The sequence goes on from CAZCWA010000045.1 coordinate 4,516, forward strand.
TGGTGGACGGCGACGAGGTGCGGCAGCGCGAGGGACCTCCGGGCGACCTCAACGTGATCGTGGAGAGCTCCGAGGAGGGCCCGCTCGTCGTCCGGATCGACCTCACCACCATGGGCAGCCAGAGCTTCTTCCTCGCGCGCACGCCGTGGGTCGCGGGACAATTCCTCACCGGGCCGGTCACCGGGCGGATGTTCATCGAGGAGCCGGTGGAGGCCGAAGCGTCCTTCCGACAGGTGCCGCTTGCCGCCGCGCACGCGTGGGGGCTCATCCCCGCGAAGCTGGACGGCACGGTGTCGATCTCGCTGCAGGCGAACGGACCGATCCGCTCGCCGCAGGGCAAGCTCCACGTCACGGTGCGAGACGCCGCGGCGGAGGGGCTCTCGCCGGTGGACGCCTACGCCACGGTGACCGCGGGCGAGGATTCGGTGCGCTCCACGCTCGCGGTGCTTCGCGGTCCCCAGCGGCTGGTGGACCTCGAGGCAACGCTGGGCGGCTCTTTGGGCGAGCTCTTCGCGCGCGCGGATCCGACGACGATCGAGATGCTCGTCGACGGGCAGGTGGGGCCGGTCCGGCTCACCGAGTTGCAGGCGCTGCTCGAGCCGGAGTCCGAGGAGCCGCAGCCTGCCCAGCGCCTTCGCCCGGATGGCGTCATCACCTCGGTGGTGAACCTGCGCGGCAACCTCGACAACCCGAAGGGGCTCATCACCGCGCACGTGGACCGCCTCGGCATCGGCGACGCGGCGGTGGGCAAGGTGGACCTCGACTTGCGCTACGGCGACGGGCGCGCGCACACGCAGGTGCAGCTCACCTCGGCGAAGGGCGGACGGCTCGGCGTGGACGGCTCGGCGCAGGTGGACCTCTCGGCCTCCGGGCTGTTCCGCGGGGTCGACTGGGGGCAGGTCCCGGTCAAGGCGCGCATCGAGGCCAACGCGTTCGACCCCTCCTTCCTCTCCGGCGTCACCGCGCTCGTGCGCGAGGTGGGTGGCCGCATCGACGGGTCCGCGCGGATCGAAGGCCCGCTCTTCGCGCCGGAGTTCCGCGGCCGGCTCGCGTGGGAGGACGGCCGCGTCGCGCTGATGGGCTTCGGCCAGTACCGCAACGTGCAGCTCCGCCTGCGGGGGACGAACGAGGCGCTGGTGCTGGAGAACTTCTCGCTGCAGAGCGGCGGTGGGCGGGCGCAGGTGGCGGTGCGGGCGGACCGCCAGGGCGACCTCTACCAACTGTCCGGAGACGGGGTGCTCGAGCAGTTCCCCCTCGTCTTCGACGACCAGCTCCAGGCGATCCTCTCCGGGCGATTCGGCATCTCGGGCGAGGCCTCGCGCGCGCAGCTCTTCGTCCGCAACCTCTCCATCCCCGAGCTGCACGTGGAGCTGCCCGAGGTGCGGCGCAAGGATCTGCAGCCGCTCGAACGGCCGGACGACGTGATCCTCGTGCGCCGGGGCGAGCCCCTCTACAAGCGCCGCGCGCAGCAGGTCGCGGGCGGCTCGGGGACGGCGGGCGCGCCCCTGCCTCCGCCGGGGGAGGGTCCCTCCGCGGTGACGATCCTCATCAATGCGCCGCGGAACCTCTGGGTGCGCGGCACGGACGTGAACGCGGAGCTCGGGCTCTCGGAGGACTTCCGCGTGGAGCTCGGCGAGCGCACGCTGGTCTTCGGCGAGGTCCGCGTGGCGCGCGGACGGGTGGACGTGCTGGGCAGGCGGTTCGACGTGCTGCGCGACTCCCAGGTGCGCTTCGCCGGTCCGCCGGCGGCGCCGTACATCAACCTCACCGCCGAGCACACCAACGAGCGCGAGTCCGTCGCCGTCTTCACCACCGTGCGCGGCCAGGGCCGGGACATCACCCTGCGCGTGAGCTCCACCCCTTCGCTGAGCGAGTCGGAGATCTACACCCTTCTCGCGACCGGCCGGCGAACGCTTCGGCGGGGCTCCGGCGCGTCGATGTCCGGAAGCGAGGCCGCCAGCGTGGTGGGCGCGTACTACGGCTCGCAGTTCCGCCGCCTCATCTCGGCCAAGCTGCCCATCGACGTGCTGAGCATCGAGGCCGGTCAGCAGGGCCTCGCCGACGCGAGCGTGGAGGCGGGCACGTACCTCGGCGGCCGGGTGTACTTCGGCTGGGTGGGACGGCTCGGCGCGCGGCCCGAGCGCAACGAGAACGCCTACGGCTTCCGGCTCGAGTACCAGCTCACGCCCCGGTGGAACTTCGAGACCGAGTACGGCTCCGCGCGCGTGGGCGGCGCGGACTTCATGTGGAGCCGCGACTATTAGAGGTGGGCGGCCGGGCGTGCGTGCGGGCGTCACGATGCGCTTGCCCCACCGCGCGTGATTGCGGAGTCTGCCCGCCATGAGCACTGCGTGGCAGCCGGGTCCCGAGAGCCCGCCCTTCGAGGCGCTGGGAGGCCGCGAGGGCATCGCGGCGCTGGTCGAACTCTTCTACGACGCGATGGACGAGACCGAGCCCGCGCTGGCGAAGCTCCACCGGCTCGACGAGCAGGGCCGCGTGGACCGCGGCTCGCGGGACAGGTTCGCGCTCTTCCTCCTCGGGTGGCTCGGCGGACCGCAGGACTACATGGTCCAGCACGGCCACCCGCGGCTGCGCATGCGCCACGCCCACGTGATCGTCGACGTGGCCATGCGGGATGCGTGGCTGCGCTGCATGCACAAGGCGCTGGACGCCCGCGGCGTGGACGGTGAGCTGCGCCGGTTCCTCGACGCGCGCTTCCTCCAGGTCGCGGACTTCCTCCGCAACGTCGAAGAGGAGAGCTGAGGGCGCTCCCTACATGGGCACCGCGCCCTGCGCCTCGTCGGCGATCTCGAGCAGCTCCTTGTCCTTCAGGCTGCCCATCGCGCGGACCATCTCGTCCTCGGCGCCCTGGAGCACCGCCTCGTTGGTGCGCTCGCGCGCGCGGGGGAAGAGCTCCTGCTCCTCCTCCTCCACGTGCTTCTTCACCGCCGCCTCGATGCGTCCGAGCAGCTCCATCAGCCGCGGGTCGCGCTGCTTCATCTCCAGCATGTCGGAGACGAGCCGCTTCACCTCGTTGTGCTCGGCGAAGGAGCGCTCCACCAGCGCGGTCAGCCCCTCCACGCGCAGCACCGGATAGAAGTACCGCTCCTCCAGCGCGCTGTGCAGCGTGAGCAGCTCGGCCAGCTCGCCGATCGCCCGCACCCGCGCCCCACCCTGCTCCGCCCGGATGCGCTCGAACAGACGCTCCATCTCCCGGTGCTGGGACTCCAGCATCTCGATCGCCGCCATGTCTCCCCCTCGCGACAGCCTCTGATTGGCCTGCTGCGAAAGGTGCGTTGGCGCCGCACAGGCACAAGCGGGCCAGCCGAGAAATCGCGCTCCCCTGCCTGCCTGCCGGCGCTTCGGAGCCGGGGAAGCCGCCCTTCGGGGCCGGTGCAACGTCCGGTCGCGGTCGTCCTGCTTTCGACGCGCATGGGCGCTCCATCCTTGCGACCCGGCCTTCCGGACGGCATCAGGGTCTTCATGTCCGCCCGCGCGCCAGAAGACACATCGCTCGTTCGCGAGGGGCTCCGGCTGCTCGGGGTGGAGCGGCTGGTGCTCGGCGTCCACGACGCGAGCTTTCCCGGGGACGAAGCGGAGGATCCGGGGCGCGGTTCACCCTACTCGCGCGGCGCGGAGCGGTTCCTCGCGTGGGCGAAGGCGCTGGGCTTCGACGGGCTGCAGCTCGGGCCGCAGGGGATGACGCACGCGGGCAGCGCTTCGCCCTACGAGGCCACGCTCTTCTCCCGGAACCCGCTCAACCTCCCGCTCTCCCGGCTCGTCGACCGCGGGCTGCTCGAGAACGAAGAGCTGGAACGGGTCGTCGCCCAGCGCCCGCACGGCGGGCTCGCACGGATGGACTACCCGCACGTCTTCTCCCGGCTCCAGCCCATCGGCGCCACGGTCGCGCGCCGCGCGCTGCAATCGCTGGGCACAGGAGAGATCGACGCCTTCATCGAACGGGAAGCGCACTGGCTTGTGCCCGATGCGCTCTACGGCCTGCTCTGCCAGGAGCACGGCGCCGCCTGGTACCGCGACTGGAACGCAACGCCGCAGGCGCACTTCGACCAGAGGCTCTTCGCGCCCCGTCCGGGCGAAGAGGCGCAGGCCCAGGCCCGGCTGCGCGCGCTTCGTGAGAACTACCTCCAGCCCTTGCGCGAGTACGCCGCCCTGCAGCGCGTGCTCACCGAGGAGCAGGCGGACTTCCGGCAGCGGTCGCGCGCGCTGGGTCTGCGGCTGTACGGAGACCTCCAGGTGGGCCTCTCCGCGCAGGACGAGTGGGCACGCTCGGCGCTGATGCTCGAGGGCTACCGGATGGGGGCGCCACCGTCGCGGACGAACCCGGAGGGACAGCCGTGGGGCTACGGCGTGCTCGACCCCGCGCAGTTCGGCACGCCCGCGCAGCCCGGCCCGGCGTTGCGCTTCATCGAGGCCCGCGCGGGGCGGCTGATGGAGGACTACGACGCGATGCGGGTGGACCATCCGCACGGCTGGATAGACCCGTGGGTCTACCGGAGCGACACGGGGCTCGCCGGCCTCGCGGCGGATCCGCTGGACGTCCTCTTCGAGGTCCAGAACGGCGCGCGGCTCTACTCGTCTCCCGACGCGCCCGGCCACGACGCGCTGCGGCCCTTCGCCATCGCCCGCCCCGAGCAGCTCCGCCGAGGGCGCCCGCGCTACGCGGACGACTGGGTGTCCGAGCTGGAGGACGATCAGGTGGCCCGCTACGCGGTGCAGCTCGACGTGCTGGTGGCGGCGGTGCGCGCGCAGGGGCTCCCGCCCGACAGCCTCTGCTGCGAGGTCCTGAGCACGCTCCCCCATCCCGTGCGGCGGGTGATGGAGCGGCACGGGCTGGGGCGCTTCCGGGTGCTGCAGAAGGCGCGCATGGAGGATCCGGGGGACGTCTACCGCGCGGAGAACGCCGAGCCGCCGGACTGGGTGATGCTCGGCAACCACGACACGCCGTCCATCTGGCGCGTGGTGGAGGGCTGGCGCCGCACGGGACAGGACGTGCTCTGGGCGGACCACCTCGCCGCGCGCTTCGGTGAGCGGGCCGGCCTGCGCGGGGACGACTCGGCGCTGGTGCATGCGATCTTCGCCGACGCCCTCTGCTCCCGCGCGAGGAACGTCTTCGTCTTCTTCACCGACCTGCTCGGCCAGAAGGACGTCTACAACGCGCCCGGAACGGTCAACGCGGAGAACTGGACCCTCCGGATCCCCCCGCGCTACGCAGACCTCCATCCGCAGCAGGGCCTCTCCATTGCCCGCTCGGTCGCCTGGGCGCTCAGGACGGTGCCGGGCGAGCGCGCCGCACAGGTCCGCAAGGCGCTGGAATCGCGCCCATGAGACGTCCGTTCGCCGTCGTTCCCCGGGTCCTTCGAACCCATTTGACTTTGATTCTCAATAGCGGAAACCTGCTCCTCCCATGACTCTCCCGCACCTCCTGGCCCAGGCGACGCAGAACGCGCACCAGGGCTGGCTCACCTCGCGCCTCCTCGAGACCCTCACCACCAACGCGGAGTGGGTGCTCTGGCTCCTGTGCGGCCTCTCCGTGCTCTCCGTGGCAGTGATGCTGGAGCGCGTCGTCTACTTCTCCTCGCACCGGCTGCCGTCGGCGGAGGAACTGGCGGTGCGGCTCGCGCGCGGAGAGCTGGACGCGGTGAGGACCGCGGTCGAGGGCAAGAAGGGCATGGAGGCCGCGGTGGTCCGCGAGGCGCTCGCCTCCGCGAAACAGGGCGCGGACACGGTGGAGCAGGTGATCGCCTCCACCGTCGCGCGCGAGCGGCCCCAGTACGAGCGCTTCCTCTCCTTCCTCGGCACCCTGGGCAACAACGCGCCCTTCATCGGCCTGTTCGGGACGGTGCTCGGCATCATCAAGGCCTTCGCGGACCTCGCCTCGGCGAGCGCGAAGTCGCAGTCGGTGCAGGACTCGGTGATGGCGGGCATCTCGGAGGCGCTGGTGGCCACCGCGGTGGGCCTGGGCGTGGCCATCCCGGCGGTGCTGGCGTTCAACGCCTTCAACCGCTGGCTGAAGACGATCACCGCGCGGACCAACGTGCTGGGGCACGCGCTGGTCGGACACCTGCGCGCGAACGGGCGCCCCGGGAGCGAGGGCTAGACCATGGCCGGCGCCGCGCAGGGCCCGGACGACGACGAGATCACCGGCATCAACATCGTGCCGCTGGTGGACATCGTGCTGGTGCTCCTCATCATCTTCATGGTCACCGCCAACTTCATCGTCCGCGAGACGCACGAGGTGGACCTCCCCCGCGCCGCGCACGGCGGTGAGACGGTGCAGGGCCTCGTCAACGTGGTGCTGGACAAGGAGGGCCGCCTCTTCTTCGAGGACGCCGAGGTGTCCGAGGGCGACCTGCTGCGCCGGGTGGCCGAGGCGCTGCAGAAGGACCCGGAGACGCGCGCCATCATCAGCGCGGACCAGGGTGTCCACTACGGCAAGGTGATGCGCCTCATCGACCTGGTGAAGGGCCAGGGCATCGCCAAATTCGCGCTGAACATCGAGAAGGAGAGCGCTGCGGCGGCTCCAGCGGTCCCGTAGGCGCGAGGACGTTATGGCAGCGGACGTTCAGAGGGCGCTGAAGGGGATGGGGCCGGACGTCCGGTCCGCCTCGTCGAAGGGCAGCGGCTGGCAGCCGCGCAAGGACCGCTCGTGGGCCATCATCGGCGGCCTGCTGGTGGTCTCCGCGGTGGGGCACGTGGTGGCCTACTGGGGCGCCAACAGCTACGCCGTCTCCCTGCGCGACACCCGCGAGAAGCAGAAGCCCGCCGAGCTGGTGATGTTCGAGGTCGTGCGTCCCCCACCTCCTCCTCCGCCGCCTCCGCCCGAGGTCGTCGAGCCGCCGAAGCCCGCGCCCGTCCGCCCCCCGCCGCCGAAGGTCGTGGTGAAGGCGAAGCCGCCCCCGGTGAACATCGCGCCGAAGGACGATACGCCCCCGCCGCCGAACGACGCGCCGCCCCCGCCCAACGACGCGCCCCCGCCGGACGCGACCGCCAAGCCGGTGCCGCTGGTGACCGGCATCTCCATGTCCTCCACCTCGGCGCAGGGGAGCTTCGCCGCGCCGGTGGGCAACACCGCGTACGGAAAGATGGGCGAGCGCGCGGTGGACCCGTCCCAGGTGCAGCCCTACCGGGCGCCGGAAGGTCCGCGCTTCGTCCCCTCCTACCAGGCGGACACGCAGCCGCAGGTCATCCACCAGGTCCGGCTCCGGAACAGCGAGTGGCCGGCGGAGGCGCGGCGCGCGGGCATCGAGGGCAGCGTCATCGCCTCGGTGTCGATCGACGCGAAGGGCAACGTCACCGCGGTGAAGCTGATCCGCGGGCTGGGCTACGGGCTCGACGAGGCGGCGCTGCAGGCCTTGCGCGGCTTCAGGTTCCGCCCCGCCACCGTGAAGGGCGAGCCGGTGGCCACCGAGATCAAGTACACCTACACCTTCCTGCTGGACTGAGGCGGCGGCAGCGGGTCGTCGGTGCGGGACGGCCCGAGCAGGATGCCGAGCCAGCGGAGGTCCTCCGTGTTGTCGAGGAGGATCTTCATCGCCACGGTCAGGGGCACCGAGAGCAGCGCGCCCGCCGGCCCGAGCAGAAAGCCCCAGAACACCACCGAGAGCACCACCACCAAAGGCGAGAGCCCGAGCGTGCGCCCCATCACCCGCGGCTCGATGAAGTTGCCGATGACGAGGTTGATCGCCAGATAGGCCACGGTGACGCCGAGGGCGCTGCCGACCCCGTTCATCAGGAGCGCGATGAGGATGGGCGGCACCGCGGCGATGAAGGAGCCCACCACCGGGACGAAGTTCAGCACGAACGCGAGCAGCCCCCACACCAGCGGCAGATCCACGCCGAACATCCAGGTGAAGAGCCCGGCGAGGATGCCGGTGGCGAGGCTGGCGAGGGTCTTCACCAGCAGGTACTTCTGCACCTGCATCGACCCCTGGGTGATGCGCGCGAAGCGCTCGGGCGAGTTGCCCACCAGCGTCTTCAGCTTGGTGCGCAGGCCCGCGGCCTCCACCAGGATGAAGACCAGCAGCACGAACACCAGGGTGAGGTTGGTGAGCAGGCCCGCGGCGCTCCGCAGGAAGGTGGTGACGAAGCCGAGCAGCAGACCCGGGTTGAGCAGCTCGCTGTCGCCGAGGATCACCTCGAGGTCGCGCTCGCGCAGCCAGAGCCGGACGCCCTCCAGGAGCTCCACCAGCCGGACCTGGTACTCCGGCAGCCGCTTGTCGAAGCCGGTGACGGAGGTGCCCACGAGGCTCGCCACCGCCACCAGCGCCGCGAGGTCCACCAGCACCGCGACGGTGACCGAGAGCCAGCCGGGCAGCCCGCGGGCATTGAGCGCGGCCATCAGGGGCGAGGTGACGATCGCCAGGAACGTCGCGAACATCAGCGGCAGGAGGATGGGCGCCGCGAGCTGCATCCCCACGAGGATGACGACGAGCGCGGCGAGAAAGAACACGGCCTTGGCGCCTGTGCCTGGGTCCATCCTCCGTGTCTATCCGCAATCAGCGCGAGACGGCGATCGGATAGCTGAGCCGCGTTCCGTCCGAGCGCCACACCTGAAGCTGCGTGTTGCCCGGTGCACGTCCGGTGATCTCCACGTCCCCGCCGCCGGCGACACGGATGTCCGCCACCTCCGGATCGCCCACCGCCACCCGGATGATGTTCTTCACGTTCAGCGTCTGGCGGCCGCCCACCTTGAGCTGCACCGCGGCGCCCGTCTGGGCACCTGCCTGGGTGCTGCCCGGCACCTGCGCCAGCGCGAGGGGCGCGAGCGCGAGGCACAGCAGGGCGAGGACGGTCCGGAGCGACGTCACGCAGTGAAGCCTAGTGCGATCCGGACGCCGGAAGGAAGCGGGGCACGGGTGCGCGCATGTGCGCAAGCGGCCCGGCTACTTCTGCGACCAGTCCCACTTGGGCCGCTTCCAGGACTCGAGCAGCGCCTCTTCGCTGCGCTCGGCGGCGCTCTGGCTGCCCTCGTGCCCGTCGATGAAGGCCACGAAGTCGAGCTGCGCGTCCGCGGTGCCGAAGGTGGTGGCCCAGCGCTCCACCATGCGGTTGGCGGGGAGGGTGACGCGGCCCACGATCTCCTCCAGCGGGAAGTAGAGGCTCTGCCCTTCCCCTGCCGGCGCCTGGTAGCTCTTGTAGACGAGCTCGGTGCAGACGAGGACGCCGTCGGTGGCGAAGTCGAACTCGAAGTCGTACGGCGTGCCGAGGGTGCGGTAGGCCCGCTCCAGCGCCCTCGCCCGCTCCAGCTTCGTCAGCCGCGGCCGGAAGAGCGCGAGGTGGTCCGCGCCGAACCCCTCGTACTGCGAGTTGAGCACCACGCCCTCGCTGATCGCCTCCAGCACCGTGAGCTTGCCGCCCTCCGCCGCGTCGGAAGCCGCCTCGCCGTGCGCCACCCAGACCTCCGGGTAGCGGGTGGCGAGGGCGTACGTGAAGCCGTGCGGGTAGACGCTGCGCACCTCCGGGTCCTCGTCGAACTCGGCGGCCAGATCCTCCCGGGTCCCCAGCCACAGGCCCGAGTGCGGCCAGAAGCCGGGCAGCCCCACGTTGGAGACGTACCAGTTGCGGCGGGCGACGAAGATGTCCCCGGGAAGCAGCCGCGCGACGAGCGCGTCCACCTGCGCCTTCGACACGAGCGGCGGGCGGGGCGCCACGTAGCGGGTGTCCCCCATCCAGCGCGACACCGCGGTCTGCACCGGGAGGATGGTCCCGAAGACGAAGTCCTCCACGTCCTGGCGCACGTTCGCCCAGTTGAGCTTCGCGCCCTGCTCGCGCATCAGCGCCGAGACATCCTCGCCGTACTGCTGCGACCTGCGCGCCAGCCGGAGGAAGCGCGGCTCATCGTGCCCCGCCGGCTCCGCGACCTGCGGCCACGCGGGCTCGAGGTAGCGCTCGTTGACGTCGTCCAGCTTTCTTCCGGTGCCCGGCGCCAGCACCCGCCGCTGGAGCTGGGAGAAGACGCCCTCGCGCACGCCCCAGGCAGGGTGCGCCTCGTCGAGCAGCGCCTCGAACATGGGCTTGCCGGTGGTGCGCGAGACGAAGGCGAACCCCAGCCGCGCCGCACCGCCGCGCAGGGCGAAGGTGAGCGCCAACGAGTCCTTCCGGTCCGGCGCCTCTCCGTCGAGGTAGGCGCTCGCCCCGGAGCGGAACTGCCCCCGGATGCCGTCCATCACGGTGATGAAGTCCACCAGCGACGCGTAGAGGGAGAGCAGCTCCGCCTTCTCCGCCTCGTCCAGCGGCACGCCCGCCGGGCGTTCGAAGAGCGCATCCGCGGATTCGATCTCCCGGGTCAGCGCGTCCGCGCGGTCGAGCAGGTGAAGCGCGGTGTCCGCGTCCGTGTCGCTGGGGACGAGGACCGGCCCGTCGTTCGGGGCACTGCAGGCGGACAGGGCCACGACGAGCGCCATCATCGTGATGCGCAGCGGGTGCATGTGGGGTCCGTTCGTGTCTCGCGCCCGGCGGCCTCCGGGGCGATGGGGGGTCAGGTCTAGCTGTGTTCCTTCGTCGCCGCCAGCTTCCCGGTTGATCATCTACTCGTGCTCGGGCGGCTCCCAGCCGTCCCCGGGGGGCTCCGGCGGCGGCTCGAACATCATCAGATCCTCGGTGCGCATGGTGCTGATCCGGGGCCGCCCATCGCTCCGGCGGTCCGCTGCGGCGCGCAGGCCGGAGGAGGACGGCGGCGGGCGGGTGTGGCCCAAAGAGGCGGCAGCGGCCTGGTACTCCCCGGAGGCCTCCGCCAGGGAGCGCTCGGCGATGGCGACGATCTCCTGCAGCGTCTCGTCGCGCTCCTCCTCCGGGGTCTCGGAGAGCATGCGCCAGAGCTGCAGCGCGTCGATGAGGTCCCGGCGCGCGCGGGAGAAGCGCTCCCTGTCTCGTTCGCTTCCGCGTGGCATCACGGCAGGCAGTCTACCCGACTACATGAGCCAGGCGGCCACCGCGCTGTGGAGGTCGAGCCCCTCGTCGGTCGGGGCGTACCGGTCCGGGGCGCCCTCCGGGTGCGTGAGGAGCCCCCGCTTCACCAGCGCCCCTGCCCGCTCGCGCTTGGGTTCGTAGGGCACCCCGAAACGCTCGCAGACCCCGCGCAGGTCGAGCCCGCGGGCGGACGGGGCAGGACCGGGCGCCAGCCGCAGCCCCATCGCCACGCGCTCGGCGAAGAGCTCTTCCGGTCCGAGCGCCTCTTCGCCCGCCACCGGCAGCGCCCCCGCTTCCACCGACTGCAGGTACCGCTCCGCGCTCCGGTGGTTCTGCCAGCGGAGGCCGGCCGTCGCGTTCCCGTCGTGGGCCAGGTAGCCCGTCGCCCCCGACCCGAGCGCGAGGTAGTCGCCCCCGGTCCAGTAGGCGGTGTTGTGCCGCGAGTGGTGCCCCGCCCGCGCGTAGTTGGAGACCTCGTAGCGGTGCAGCCCCGCCTCCCGGTATGCGTCGCGCACCGCCCGCTGCATGGCGAGCACGTCGTCGTCCGGCGGCAGCGAGACCTCGCCCCGGCTGAGCTGGCGTGCGAGCGGCACCTCCTCGGCGAGGCTCTCGCGGTCCAGGGTCAACGCGTACGCGGAGAGGTGCTCGCTGCCGAGGTCCGCCGCGCGCACCGCGTCCTCGCGCGCCATCTGCAGCGACTGGCCGGGGACCCCGTAGATGAAGTCGAGCGAGACGTTGTCGAAGCCGGCCGCGCGCGCCGCCCGGAACGCCGCCACCGCCGCGGCACCGTCGTGCGCGCGCCCGAGGAACTTCAGGGTCTCGGGGTGGAAGGACTGCACGCCGATGGAGAGCCGGTTCACGCCCGCCTTCCGGTAGCCCTCGAAGCGCGCCGCGTCGCTGGCGCCGGGGTTCGCCTCCAGCGTGACCTCTGCGCCCTCCGCGAGCGGAAGCCGCGCGAACACGCCGCCGAGCACCCGCGCCACGTGCCCCGGCTCCCACAACGAGGGCGTGCCGCCGCCGAGGAAGACCGCGTCGAGCGTCCTTCCCGACAGCGCCGGCCTCGACGACAGGCGCAGCTCGAGCTCGCGCAGCACCGCGTCGGCGTACCGCGCTTCCGGCACCTGCCGCGCCGCGGTGGACGCGAAGTCGCAGTAGGGGCACTTCGACAAACAGTAGGGGAAGTGCAGGTAGAGCGTGAAGCGGGCCGCCTCGATGCCCGTGAGCGGGTCGATGGGCGCGCGCGGAGAAGTCACGTCCTCGCCGCCCGGAGCTGCGCCTCGAGCCGCGCCACCTTGCCCTTGAGCACCGCCGCCGCCTCGATGGCGTTCTCGGCTGCCATCAGCTTGCGCTTCATGCCCTGCACGTCCGCCCGGAGCTGATCGCGCTCGGCGGTGATCTCGGCCAGCACCGCCGGGTCCGCGGACTCGGGCAGCTCCACCGCGAGGTCGACGTCGATCGCCTCGGACTTCGCGCGCTCCAGCTCCGACCGCAAGGAGCGGATCTCGGCCTCCAGCGACTCGATGTGCCCGAGCAGCATCATCCGCTCCGACGCCGCCACCTCGCCGCGCGACCTCAGCGCCTCCAGCTCGGCCTCGGTCCGGGTCAGCGCCTCGCGCAGGGTGCCTGCCTCGTCCGCCGACGCCTCCTGACCGCCGCGCGTCTGCGAGAGCTCCTCCTGCGTCAGCGACA
>CAZCWA010000046.1:0-6279 GCA_964502265.1 uncultured Myxococcaceae bacterium
CGTTGATCTCCACCACCTTCCCGCGCCGTGGCGTCACCACCCAGCCGTCCACCTTCGCGTCCATCCAGGTGAGCTGGTAGCCCTCCTCTCCCTGACTCAGGAGGCCATCCTCCGGGTCCGCGCGGATGTTGAAGCGCGTCCCCTTCAGGTGGTGCGCGACGATGCTCTCGAGCGTGGGGAAGAGATCGCGCAGCAGCGCCTCGTCTCCGGTCACGTCCACGTACCGATCCACCGCGTGGAAGAACCACATCGTCGCGTCGGCCGTGTGGTAGAGGCCCTCGCGCCCGCCCTCGGGGAAGAGGTTGGGCAAGAGGCCATCGCGCACGTAGTGCTGGAAGGTGCTCAGGATCGCGGCCGCCTCGTGCGCGCGTCCGGTGGAGAGGGTCAATCCCTCCAACGCGATCATCGTGTCCCGCCCCCAGTCGGTGAACCAGTGGTAGCCGGCGATCACCGAGCGCGCGTCCTGACCGGAGGCGCGGGCCCAGGCCTCGTCCTCGGGGCGCGAGGTGGGCTGGATGACGAACTGGTCCGCGGCCAGCACCAGGCGTGCGCCCGTCCCCTGCTGCACCGCTTCCGGCGCGCGCGAGAGCAGGTGGCGTTCGCGTTCCCACTCGAGCGTGAAGGCCGAGGCGGGATCGCGGTCCAGGCGGTCCCACCCGTCGCTGGTCATGCCGAGGTACAGCGGCGCGCCCTGCTCGAGCATGCAGCGGTAGTAGCCGGGGCTGCGCTGGCGCTCGGTGTGCTCGTAGCCGCGGCTCTTCTCCACCCGGAAGAGCAGCCGGCCCGACTCCTCCGGCAGCGCCACGAACGGTGCCGGCGACTTCGAGAAGATCCGCATCCGCACCGGTGGCGCGTCCTCTCCGCATCGCAGCTCCAGGTCGTCGCCGACGATCCGCACCACCGGCTGGAACGCGGCATCGGAGAGGGGCTGCTCGTGGCCGCGGCGCTCGGGGAAGGGGCGCAGCTCGAGCGCGACCGGCGGACCCTCCAACAGCTCCCAGGAGACGAACACGGTGTTCTCCGCGTTCACGAACACGAGCCTGCGGCGCAGGCGCGTCTTGCCGACCTGGTACTCCCACTCGGGCAGCAGGCCCTCCAGCGCGAAGCGGCGCAGGTGCGACAGGCCACGCATGTCGGAGTTGCCGTCCTCGAGCTCCTCGGTGGCGAGCGGGAAGCGCTCCTCGCCCGACGTCACCTGCTCCTTGATCCGCGCCATCAGCACGGTGCGGCCGCGATCCCCGGGCAGCGAGGGGATGAACACGCCGTGGTAGCGGCGGGTGGAGGCGAACGCGATCGTCCCCGACGCGTAGCTGCCGAGGCCATTGGTGAGCAGCCACTCCTTCGAGAGGGCTTCGTCGGGCGAGGGGCCCTCCGGCCACTCGAAGACGATGCGGGGCAACTCGAGGCGGGTCGGATCATTCGACATCACGCGGTCCTCCTTGAAGGGGGCAGCGGTTCGGAGCGAAGCACGAGCGCGCACTGGCCGGGCAGGTGCCATGGGCCCGTTCCGTCCGGAGCAGGCGCTCCGGCGCCGTCGTAGCGGGTGGACTCGGACGAGAAGAGGAGCGCCCACCGTGTCCGCGGCAAGGGCGCGAGCAGGGGCTCGGGGCAGGGCGACAGCGGCCCCTCCACGCCGAGGTTCAACAGCAGCAGCCGGTCACCTTCGTCGTCACCGAACCAGCGCAGCACCGATGCGCGCTCGCCGAGCACAGCCCCCGCCATCCTCCGCGCATCCTGGCGGGCGAAGAGCGGATCCTCCCGGCGAAGGCGCAGCAGGTCCCGGTGAAGCCGCCACGCCGCGGCGTGCGGTCCGTGGCCGGTCCCGTCGTCGTCCACCTCGGCCCACTCCTCGGGGCGCAGGCGCGACGCTTCGAAGGCGCGGTCGTCGATGGGGCTGCGGAATCCCTCCACTTCGATCGCGTGCTTCACCGAAGGGAACTGGGAGAGGAAGCCCTCGCGGCCCTCCTGCACGAGCGCCTGCAGCTCCGGCTTGTGATCGACGAAGTAGTGGAACGGGGTGGAGGCGAAGAGCTCCTGGCCCATGAACAGGTGCGGCGTCTGCGGCGCGAGCAGCCACAGCGTGGTGAGCGCGCGCGCTGTCGAAGGCGAGGTGAGCTGGTGCAGCCTGCGTCCTCCCGGCGAGTTGGCCACCTGGTCGTGGTTCTGGAGGAAGAACACCACCCGCTCCGCGTCCTCGCCGAGCAGCACGGTGCCGCGCGCCTTCTGCTGGTGCGCGTAGAACTGGCCCTGGAAGAGCGCGTTGCGCAGCACGCAGCTCAGCAGCTCCTGCGAGGTGCCGCGGTAGTCGCCGAGGTACGCCTCGGCCCTCCCGGTCGCGGCCACCTTCGCGCTGTGGTGGAAGTCCTCCACCCAGACCGCGTCGAAGCCGTGCCCTCCCTGCTCGGGTGGCCGCACGTACTGAACGTCCTGCGGCTCGCTCTCGGCGATGAGGAGCACCCGCCGCCCCGGCCCGACCGCCGCGCGCGCCCGCTCCGCAAGCTCGGAGGCGAGGTGGCGGCAGCTCGCGTCGTAGAGGCTCTGGGTCGCGTCCACGCGCAGCCCGTCGAAGTGCAGCTCGGCCAGCCAGTAGCACGCGTTCTGGATGACGAAGTCGCGCACCGGCGCTGCGCCCTCGCCCTCGAAGTCGAGCGGGTCTCCCCACTCCTTCGGGTACCGCTCGCTGAAGTACCGCCGCGTGTACTGCCCGAGGTAGTTCCCCTCCGGCCCGAGGTGGTTGTAGACGACGTCGAGCAGCACCCCGAGCCCTTGCGCGTGTGCCGCGTCCACGAGCCGTTTGAGCTCCTCGGGCGTCCCGTACGCGGGCGGCGGCGCGAACAGGCTCACCCCGTCGTAGCCCCAGTTGAAGCGGCCCGCGCAGGTGTGGAGGGGCATGAGCTGCAACAGCGTCACGCCCAGCGCCTTCAGCTTCGGCAGCGCGCGCTGCAGCGCCGCGTAGGTGCCCTCCCGCGTGAAGGTGCCGACGTGCAATTCATAGATGACCTGGCCGCGGATCCCTCCCACGCCGCGCCACCCGTCGTCCCTCCACCGGTACACGCCCGGATCGCAGATCGCCGAGGCCCCGTGCGGACCCTCCGGCTGCCAGCGCGAGGCGGGATCCGGGAACGCGTCGCCGCCGTCGAGCCGGTAGCGGTAGCGATCTCCGGGCAAAGCCTCGTGCACGCCCTCGAAGTAGCCGTCCGGGCCGCGCTCGAGCGGGAGGAACCCGACCCTTCCGCGCGCACGCTCCAGGGCCACGTCCACGCGCTGACGGTCGGGTGCCCAGACGCGAAAGCGCGTCCGCCCGTCGCCTTGCGGCATGGCTCCCAAAGACAGCTCGAACACCTGAACAAGGTGCGCCTCGCCGCGGCGCGCTGCATGGAGCGGGCGACGGGCCGAGCGCTCCTCAGGGCGACGCGGTGGCCGGGCAGAAGCCGGACGACGGCGCGCAGGCGCGGCGGAACACGTGCGGCTGACCGGTGGCGTCGGCGCAGAAGAACTGCGGCTCGGGCTCGTTCTCCACCAGGAACTCGGTGCAGGTGGTGGGCACGCCGCCGACGCCCGGACCGCAGCCGCCGCCGAAGCCGGTGGTGCAGGTGTGGATGATCCCGGTGCAGTCGAAGCCGGAGGGACAGTCCGCGTTCCCCGCGCACGGCATCCCGCAGAAGCGCGTCACGTTGGTGCCCTCGCTGACGAAGGCGAGGCAGGGCAGCTCCTGTCCGCCCACGACGGGACACGGGCTCCCGGGACCGCAGGCGCGGCAGTCGTGCCGACCGCCCTGGAAGGTGCACGCGCCGGAGGTGCTGTTGCAGAACTGGTTCACCGGGCAGGAGTCGTTCTCGCGGCAGAAGTCGAGGCAGGTCCCGCCCACGCACGCCTGCTTCTGGGCGCAGTCGGTGTCCCTCCGGCAGCCGGTGGCGCACTGCGCGGTGTTGCGATCGCAGATGCGGCCGAAGGGGCAGTGCTCGTCGAGCGTGCACGGCCCGTTGGGCACGCAGGTGTCGGCGGTGGTGTCGCAGAAGTAGCCGGAGGGGCAGTCGCGGTTCGAGGTGCAGGCGCTGATCGACTGGCAGAAGCCGAACGCGTTGCAGAACTGGCCGCCCGCGCAGCCGGCGTCGTTGAGGCACTGGCAGGCGCCGGTGTCCGCGCTGCAGAAGAGGTTCGGGTTGCGCGCCTTGCACGCGGCCTCGGTGCACAGGCAGCGCTCGCCCGCGGGATCCTTGGTGAAGCCGTCCGGACAGCACGAGTCCCCCACGCACACGCAGGCGCGCACGTTCGCGTTGTACTTGTAGTTGGGCGGGCAGCAGCCGTCCTTCGCGCACACGCAGTCGCCCTTCGCCTCGTCGAAGCGGAAGTCGATGGGGCAGCAGGCGTCCGAGGCGCACGCGCACTGCTCGGCCACCGGATCCCAGGCGAACCCCTGCGGGCAGCAGGTGTCGGCGGCGCAGCCGCACGCGCCCAGCGTCTCGTCGAAGAGGTAGCCGTCCGGGCAGCACTCCTGCGCGCCGCACTCGCACTTCTGCGCCTCTTCGATCCAGGTGTGGCTCTTCGGGCAGCAGGCCTCGGCGCGGCAGACGCACGCCCGGGAGGACTCCTGGAACTCGTAGCCGGCCGGGCAGCAGTCGGTGCTCTCGCAGACGCAGACGCCGTTGTCGCAGCCGTGTCCGAGCGGGCAGCCCTGATCGGTGGTGCACACGCACGCCTCGCCGTCCTGCGCCATCCCCTGCGGACACGGCGGCGCGAGCGCGGTGCGGGCACAGGACGAGGCGCCGAGCGCGACGACGATCAAGGAGCAGCGCAGCGCGGCCGTCAGCGCGAAGGAGTCACTCGACGATCGCATACTCGATCCGGACCTGGGCCCGCGGCGGCGGGACGTAGTTGCCGAGGAAGGCGATGCTCCGAGTCTCGGGCCGGTACTGCCAGCCGTTGACCACGTCGCGCGGAATCGCCTGGCCGTTGACGCGCACGCTCACCGTCCCCGCATCGGGCGTGAGCGAGAGCGGGAACACGCGGCGCAGCGTGTTGATGGCCCGGGCGATCTCGAAGAGCGTGTTCTCGAAGGAGGGATCGCAGATCGACCCCACCACGCCGCCGGTCTTGGTGGCGATCGAGGCGTAGCGGAAGGCGGGCTCGGCGCGGCCGCCGTAGTAGATCTCCTCACCGGGCGGGAAGCAGCCGTCGGGCGTGGTCCCGCCGATGACCGAGAAGGACACGAGGTTCTCGTTGCCCCGGCCCTTCACCCCCTTGAGGAACCGCACGTAGTGGTTCACCTCGCCGTAGGAGCCGTCGTCGTCGTCGGCCACGGCGATCACCGCCAGCGCTGCGCCGGGGCGGAGGAAGCCCGCGTTCGGTCCGTTCGCGCGAGGCGGGGAGAGCGCGAGCTGCATCATCCGAAGACCCTGCGCCCACCGCGCGCGCGAGTCGGGGAAGGTGGTGTTCTCGATGAACTTCGCCTCGAGGTCCGGGGTCTGGTTGCGCAGCACCTTGGTGGTGCCGCGGAAGAGCGCGTCGTCGGTGCTGTTGGTGCTGATCACCGCCATCTGGAAGTCGCTGCCCAGCGCGAGCAACGCCTCCACGAACTTGCGGAAGTTGCCCGTCAGCGTCGCGCGCTGGTTCTTCATCGACCCCGTGTCGTCGATCACCCAGAGGATGTCGACCACGCCGTCCGCCTGGGTGAAGAGGTCCACCTGTGTCGCCGCCAGCGCGAGCGGATCGCGCACCTCCACGCGGCCGACGGGCTGACGGTCCACGCGCGGAGGGAGGATCTCCACCGGAGAGAGCCGCGGGGGAGCCATCTGCGCGCGCGCCTCCTTGCGGCCTGACTCGGAGCCCACGTCGGGACAGCCCGAGAGCCCGAGAGCGAGGCCGAGCAGGAGCAGGAGGGGGGAGCGGGGGAGCGACATCCGGCCGGCAGGATCGTTGATGCCCACCGGGGCCGCAAGCGGGCGACGGGAGGTCAGTCACTTCAGCTTCTTGAGCACAGCCAGCGACTGCTCGAGGATCGGTAGCTGGGCCCTGTCCTTCGGGCGATCCGCCACCTTCTTCGAGCGCACGATGTCTTCGAGGGCCGCCACCCGGATGGTCTGTGAGCCCACGGCGATCTCGACGGACCTCGACTTGAGTCCCGCGAACTCGAGCCCGCCAGGAATCCGGTCGAAGACGATGTCCACCGGAACCGGTCCGCCCACCAGCGTGAGCACGTCGGCCAACTCGGACACCTGCACCGGCGCGAGGCCTCCGAGCGCGATGCAGAGTTGCTCGAGCTTCTGTCGGTTCCGGTCC
>CAZCWA010000046.1:6379-8905 GCA_964502265.1 uncultured Myxococcaceae bacterium
CCAGCCCGACGTCCTGCAGCGCCTTGGCAAGCGCTTCGAGAAACACCTCGTCAGAAGACATATCCGCCGTCCGGCTGCCGTCTGAGGAAGTAGCGCCTCCCGCTCCCCGGTGGCCGCAGCACGCTCTGCAGGATGAGGATCAGGTCGCCCGGAGGGATGTCGGGAAGCTCGGGCCGCAGCTTCTCGTAGAGCCGCTGCACCTCGCGGGCGAGTTCTTCCGGCGAGAGCGGCTGCGCGGGCTTCATCACCATCGAACGATATTCGCGTCAGGCCCCGCCAGCCATCGTGAGGAGGATCGGTTGCCGGAAGGTGGCACTGCGGTGGCAGGACGCTGGAGCGCCACTGGCAGGCGAGAGGATTCGGGTGACCGGCTTTGCCGCGCGGTGGAGGCGCACTGGCTGCGGGGGATCGCGTCGGGAATTGAACAAAGAGGGCGCCGGCCAGACACGAAGCCCGGCCGGCGCCCGGAAGACGCTGCCCGCTACTGCCCCATCGGAGGCTGCGGCTCCATCTGGGGCTGCTCCATCTGCGG
The DNA here is from genome assembly GCA_964502265.1 of uncultured Myxococcaceae bacterium. Lineage (GTDB taxonomy): Bacteria > Myxococcota > Myxococcia > Myxococcales > Myxococcaceae > JAFAFL01. Next base: position 6,912 of record CAZCWA010000046.1, read on the forward strand.
CTGCTCCATGGGGGGCTGCTGCTGCATCCCTTCTTGCGACTTCTCCACCGAGACCGCGCGGTTCTCGTATCGGCCCTCGCGCTCGCGGTGCGGCTCGAAGCTGGTGCGGACCTCCTCACCCGGCTTGAAGTCCTCACGCAGGCGGTGCTCGATGCGCGAGTCCCTCCTGAGCCGCTCGCCGTTGAGCGTCGTCTCGTGGGTCACCCGGATGGGCACCGCCTCGCCCTGATCGCCCTCGAGGTAGATCGTGCGCTCGTGCACGCTGAGCACCTTGCCGGTCATCTCGCCCGGTTGTTCGGCCTGCTGCTGGGTCTGCTTCCTGGCCTCGTGCTCCGCCTTGTGCTCTTCCCTGCGGCTCTGCGCCGCCGCATCGGTGGCGAACCCCGTACCGCCCAGGAGCATCGCCGCCGCCATCGCCGTCAGTGCCTTCTTCATCCCGCCTCCCCGATTCGGCCCGGCAGGCATTTGCCGGCGCCAACGGGAAGCTGCGGCGGTCGAAAAATCCCGACAACCACGCGGGGCGACGCGCCACGACGCCTGCTCTGAAGGGGCGTCGCGCCCCGCGGAGCGCGCAGGGCTTGTGGCCCGGAGGGGCCCGGCTCAGCTTTCCCGTCGGATGGGGGAGCGGGTGTCGAGCCTCGTGCGCGGGCGAAGCGGGTTGAAGCGCGGCAGTGGCTGGGCGGCGCTCTCCTGGGGCCTGGCCGGATTGCTCCTGGCGCTCTGTCTGTGGAGCGCGCTCCGGGCGGAGCGCAGGGCGTTCACCTACTTCGGGCTCTTCGCCGCGCTGGCGCTGTTGCCGTGCGTTCTGCGGCAGAACGGCGGCTCGCTTCTGCGCGGGCCGCCGCGGGCGCTGCTGGTGTTCGGGATCTCGATGAACGCGTTCGGCTGGGCCTGGCGGTGGCTGGACCGGATCCCGCTCTACGACAAGGCGGCCCACCTGGTAACCACCGCCGGCATGATCGCGGTGCTGCCGGTGTTCCTCCCGGAGGCCCGCCGAGTGCTGCGAGACGCTCCCCGCACCTTCTGGCTGTTGCTGGTGGGCGCGGGGAGCACGCTCGGGATCGTCTGGGAGACCTACGAGTGGCTGGTGGACCGCTATCTGCTCGCCCAACGCACCATGTCGGTGGGGGACACGGTCACGGACCTCATCGCGGACGTGGTCGGCGCGATGTTGGGCGCGTGGCTGGGCGTCGCGTGGGCGAGGCGCGCTACTTCTTGAGGAGCCCCTCGGCCTCGAGCGTGGCGAGCACCGCGGGACGCTTGCCGGTCCGCTCGTGGTGCGCGCGCAGGCCCGGCATCTTCGAGAGGTTGGGGCCCATCTTCCTGCCCCAGCTCAGCATGGTGAAGAGGTACGCGTCCGCGAGGGTGAACCCGTTGCCGACGAGGTACTCGCGGCTGCCGTGCGTCTTCTCGAGCAGCGCGAGCCTGCCTTCAATCTTCGCCAGCACCGCCTGCCTCTGATCGTCCGGCGTCGCAGGGTTGAAGAGCGGGCCGTAGCTCTTGTGGATCTCGGTGGCGATGAAGTGCACCAGCTCCAGCACGCGGAAGCGCTCGAGGCCCGAGGCCGGCAGCAGCCCGGTCTGGGGCTTGAGGTCCGCCACGTAGGTCGCGATCACCGCGGCCTCGGTGAGCACCTCGCCGTCCTCGAGCTGCAGCGCGGGCACGTACCCCTTGGGGTTGACCGCGTAGTAGTCCGCGTCGTCCGCCGTCTTGTGCGTGGCGAGATCCACGCGCACCAGCGAGGGCTGGAAGCCCGCCTCGCGAAGGATCATGTGCGGGAACATCGAGCAGGCGCCGGGGGTGTAGAACAGCTTCATCGGATTCGCTCCTGGGTGAGGGTGGAGGGGGAGGGGTGAAACGTGAGGGCCGATGGTCTAACGGCCTCGTCTTCGCGGCGCATGACCATTGCGCGAAGGCGTGGGCATCCCCACCTCGCCGCCATGGTCATCGCCTCCCGCTGCCGCAAGGTGCTCGGTGCCGTCGTGCTCGGTCTG
>CAZCWA010000046.1:9005-16889 GCA_964502265.1 uncultured Myxococcaceae bacterium
CATGGTCATCGCCTCCCGCTGCCGCAAGGTGCTCGGTGCCGTCGTGCTCGGTCTGTGCTTCTCGGCTGTCGGTTGTGGCGGAGACCTCGCGCCCGGGATGGCGGGGAAGGGAGGCGCGCCCGAGGTCTGGGTTCCGCCTCGCGCTCAGCCCCGGGTTTCGCCACCGCGGCGGCCGGTGTTGAAGCCGGCGCCGGCTCCCGCCCGCGTTCCTTTCGATCCCTGCGCCGAGCTCTCCGAGCCCTTGTGGAGCGTGGCTGCGAGCAACCCTCCCAATGCGTCCTCCGAGCTCCGCTTCTGGGCCACCCGTGGCGAGAGCCCGCGCATCGTCGCCTTCGCCAGCTCCGGATCGAGCGGGCCTCCTTCCGTGGCGGTGGAGGTCTTCGATGCCGAGGGTCTGCGGCTGCATCGCCATGCTCCGGCGGGCGACGTGCGCATGCGCGTGTGGGGGCTCATCGGGGACACGCTCGTGCTCGAGGAGTTCGGCGCGCTGCATGGGATGGACGTGCGCGCGGAGAGGTTCGAGCGGCGATGGACGGCGGAGCCGCTGCTCGTGCAGGTCGAAGGGGCGGTGGGGCCGGACGCGACGGTGGAGGCGCGGTGGGTGGCGGACGCGGCCGATGCGCCCTCGGCGGCGCTGTTCCTCGTGACCGTGCCGGGCGAGGGCTCGCGGATCGCGCGGCTCGACGCGGCGACCGGCGCGCTCTCGTTCTCGGAGCCGTCCGGGCACGTGCTGCAGGGACTGCTGGGCGACGAGGAGCGCGGGCTCTACGCGACCACAGAGGAGGGCGTGGTGAGGCTCGACGAGGCGGGGCAGATCGAGTGGTTCGTCCCGCACGACGACGCGACGGTCGAGGCCGCCTTCGACGGCCGGGTGTTCCTCTCCGATGGCACGGTGCTCGACGCGGAGACCGGCAGCGCGCGGTATGCAATCCCCGATGGCTTGCGCGGCGCCTGGATCACCCGGGAGCGCCTCTTCGTTCCGCAAGGCTGTGAGGCATCCGGTCCGCGGCGCGCGTGTCTCGAGGTCCGGGTACACGATGCGGAGACCGGCGCGCTCCTGGGCTCGCGGAACTTCGACGACGACGCGCTCTCCAACCCGCTGGTGGGCGCGGACGGCTCGGTGCACGTGTTCGCCGTGCAGATCAAGCACCCCACGCAGTTCGCGGAAGGGACGATCCTGCTCGGCCAGCGGATGGTCTCGTTCGACGGCGACGGCGCACCCTTCGACGCCTGCTTCACGCCGAAGGCCGGGCTGGGCAACACGCTCCACGCGCTCGGGCCGGTGGTGGTGGCGGAGGGAGGTTCGGGCTACCGGGGCCACATCAGCCGCTTCGGCGGCGCGTACCCATCGTCCGCACATTTCATCCCGGCCCGCGGCTGGATCCCGGAGCGCGGCAGCCGCGCGCGAGACTTCCGGCCGGAGTAGCCCCTGGGCTGGCTTGTCAGAGGATGAAGCAGTTCGCCGTGGCGTGGGGATCACGATTTCATCCCCCGGCGCGCCCTTCTGCGAGAGGCTCCGTCTCATGAGGATCGCTTTCTTCGACACCCATCGCTTCGACCGCGGCGCCTTCGAGACGGAGAACGGCCGGTTCGGTTTCGACATCACCTGGATCGAGGCCCGCCTCGGTCCACGGACCGCCGCGCTCGCGGACGGGCACCAGGTCGTCTGCGCCTTCGTGAACGATCAGGTGGACGCCGAGGTCCTCCGGACGCTTCACTCCGAGGGCGTTCGGCTCGTCGCCCTTCGCTCGGCCGGCTTCAACCACGTGGACATGGAGGTGGCGGCGGAGCTGGGGATGCGGGTGGTGCGCGTTCCCGAGTACTCGCCCTACGCGGTGGCGGAGCACACCGTCGGCCTGGCGCTGATGCTCAACCGGAAGCTCCACCGCGCCCACAGCCGGGTGCGGGAGATGAACTTCTCGCTCGAGGGCCTGGTCGGCTTCGACTTCCATGGGCGCACGGTGGGCCTGGTGGGGACCGGGCGCATCGGTGCGGCGACGGCTTCGATCTTCCGGGGCTTCGGGTGCCGTGTGCTCGCCTACGACCTGAACGAGGACCCGGACCTGCTACGGCTCGGGGCCGCCTACGTTCCTTTGGACACCCTCTTCGCCGAGTCCGACGTGATCAGCCTCCACGTCCCGCTCACGCCGAAGACCCGTCACCTCATCGACGCCCGGGCTCTCTCCTTGATGAAGCGCGGCGTGATGCTGCTCAACACCAGCCGCGGGGCGCTGATCGACAGCCGCGCCTTGATCGCAGGCCTGAAGAGTGGACACGTGGGCTCGGCGGGGCTGGACGTCTACGAGGAGGAGGAGGGGATCTTCTTCCACGACCTCTCCGACCAGGTGATGCAGGACGACGTGCTGGCGCGGCTGCTCACCTTCCCCAACGTGGTGATCACCGCCCACCAGGCCTTCCTCACCCGCGACGCGCTGAGCAACATCGCCGGGACCACCCTGGAGAGCATCCGGGCCTTCGCCGCCGGGGAGGCGCTCGTCAACGAGGTCCTCCTCCCGCCGAAGGCCTGAGGCCGCTCAAGCGAAGAGCAGGCCCACCGCCATGGCCAGCACCACGTAAACCGCCATCGGGAGCGCCGTTCGTCTCAGGATGGCGCCCTCCTGCCCGAGCACGCCGGTGACGGCGCACGCGGCGACCACGTTGTGCACGCAGACCATGTTCCCCGCGGCCGCGCCCATCACCTGAAGCGCGAGCACGTGCACCGGCTCGAAGCCTGCCGCATCCGCCACCTGTGCCTGCAGGCCGCCGAACAGCATGTTGGAGAAGGTGGCGCTTCCGGCGATGAACGAGCCGAGGGCTCCGAGCCAGGGCGCCACCGCCGGCCAGACCTCGCCCAGTCCCTGCGCGGCGCTCACCGCGAGCACCTCCGGCATCGCCAGGAGCCCCGACGCGTTCACCCCGGAGTGGATGAAGATCCGCACCAGGGTCACCGCGGCCAGAAGCGCCACCGCGGCTTTTCCTGCCGCGCGTCCGGCTTCCCCCACCGCGCCCCACGGGTCCCTCTTCGCTTCGCCTCCGAGGATGAACAGCGCCGCCACCGCGGTGAGCACGAGGAACAGGCCCGGCGAATAGAGCGGCTGAAGCCTCGCCACCACGGTGGTCCCGAAGAGGTCCGGGAGGGCCGGTTCCACCGATGCCAGCCGGGGCCCCAGCCCCAGCGAGCGAAGCCGGGTCGTCACCAGCAACAGCGCCAGCAGCCCGTAGGGCAGCAGCGCCCGCCAAAGCGGCGGGTGCGTGGAGGCGTCCACGTTCGGTGACTGCGGCCCGGCGCCCACCCGCCAGGTGTCCCGGGGGACGGCGACGCCGGTCTTGAGAAGGAGCAGGGCGACGACGAAGGCGATGGCGGGGCCGATGAGGGACGGCAACTCCGGCCCCACCAGCCACGCGACCGCCGCGGCGGCGAGCATGTGGGCGAATCCCACGCAGAGGGCGAACGGAACCGCGCTCAGCGCCCGTCGCGCGCCGCCGCCTTCGCCACTGCCGGCGACCACCACGAACACCAGCACCGCGGGGATGAACGCGCCCACGCCGAGGTCGAGGAGCGCCACCCGCTGGCCCACCTCCAGCTCCAGCCCCGGCTGCCACAGCCGCGTCCCTTCGACGGCCTGCCGGATGCCGATGAGGATGGGCGTGCCGATGGCGCCGAAGCTCACCGCCGCGCTGTCGCCCACCAGCGCCGCTGCCACGGCCGGCACCGGACGGAACCCGAGCCCGAGGAGGATGGGCGCGGTGATGGCGGCCGGCGTTCCGAATCCACCCGCGCCCTCGAGGAAGGAACCCAACAACCACGCCACCAGGACCGCCTGCAGCCGGCCGTCCGGTGTCAGGCGGCTGAGCGCGGCCTGCAGCGAGGAGATGGCCCCTCCGCGCCGCATCACCGCCAGCAGGAGGAGCGCGCCGAAGACGATGTAGAGGATGGAGACGGTGATCACCGCCGCTTCGACGGCCGCCGCCGCCACCCAGGGGACGGAGACCTTCCACAGGAAGAGGGCGAGCAGCGCCATGGCCAGCGCGCTCAGGGGCATGGCCCGTGCCGCGGGGACGCGAAGCCCCACCAGGAGCACGAGCGCGAGGGCGATGGGAGCGATGGCTGCGAGTGCTTCCACAGGGCGCTTCTATCTCCACTCGGCCCGGCTTCGGCAGCTCACTTGCGCAGTCTGTGCCGGGCGTGTCAGACCCGGGCCATGAGGACGTTCGGCCCCCTGCTGCTCCTCGCCAGCGCGCTGGCCTTCTCCGCCTGTCAGTGCGGCGGCCCCGAGGCACCCACCCCGGTGCTCTTCCGGCTGAAGAACACCTCCCAGAGCCCGGTGTACGTGGACGCCACCGATGCCCGCATGGGCCTCAAGGTGAAGCGGCGCGTGGGCGGGGAGTGGATCTCCTTCGTCGAGGAGCCGCCCTGCGAGTGCCTCTCCTGCGACCTCGTGTGCGGCGGGTGTGAGTGTCCCGCTGCCGCTGGACCGGGCCCGGGCACGGGTGGCTCGCCGAAGGTGATGAAGATCGAGCCGGGCGGGAGCTACGAGCGCGAGTGGCTCGGGCAGGTCCAGATGAGCGGCCATGCGAGCTGCCAGTCTTCGATCATCCAGGGCCCCGAGTGCCTTCGTGCCGAGAACCCGCCCATCAACGAGACGTTCCGGCTGGAGCTTTGCTACGCGCCGTCGGCCACCAGCGCGGCGCAGGCCGAGCCGAACGTCCCGGTGCCGGGAGCGCTGCCCGCGGCCTCGGTCCTCTGTGTGGAGCGCCCCTTCCAGGTGCAGGACGGCGTGGTGGAGATCAGCCCGGAGCGGGGCGCGGCGTGCTCGGTGCATTCGGACTGCACGGGCGAAGGCGAGCTGTGCTTCGCGGGCGGCTGCACCCGCGCGTGTCCGGAGATGGGCTACCCGGAGCTCGGCGGCGCATGGCAGGTGCGGATCCCCGAACCCGACGATCAGGGCTTCTTCGCCTGGAACTCGTCGGACGGCATCCGGAGCTTCATCGGCACCGGGACGGTGGGCGCCGTCCGCTACGAGAACGACACCATGACCCTCACCCTGCGGCGGCAACTGCAGGGCGGCGGGACGGCGGTGGGGACGGTCTACGTGACCTTGCCGCGCGGCGTGGCAGCGCCCCTGACCATCGGCGAGACCGTGCACGTGACGCTGGTGGACGCGTCGACCGACCGCAATCCGGACAACCGCGGCATCCTCATCCGCGAGGGCTCGCCTTCGGGCACGATCCTCCTCGCTGCCGAAACCGCGCAGAAGGGGGCGGTGCTGAGGCCGGATCTCACTTCGCCACTGCTCGTCAGCCGGGCGTCCGGTGAGGCGGTGGGCTGCCGTCACACCGAGTGCGGACAGAGGCTCCACCACGAGACGCGCTTTGCGATCGGCGACGAGGGGGTCACGCTCGAGCCCGGGAAGACGGCGGACGTGGTGGCGGACGCGCAGGTGTACCGCATGGCCAACGTGGGCAACGCGCGGTACGCGAATACCCACTGCACGCTCGACGACGTGATGCCGTGGGCCGTGGTGAACCTGCGTCCGTGAGCGTTCTTGACGCTCCAGATCCCCCTCCTTAAGGTCCGCGCCCCCATGTACTTCCAGGACCTGATTCTCTCGCTCCAGAACCACTGGGCGAAGCAGGGCTGCATCATCGCCCAGCCGTACGACCTCGAGGTGGGCGCGGGCACCATGCACCCCTCCACCTTCCTTCGCGCGCTGGGGCCCGAGCCCTGGAACGTCGCCTACGTGCAGCCCTCGCGCAGGCCGGCGGACGGGCGCTTCGGCGAGAACCCCAACCGCCTGTTCCAGCACCACCAGTTCCAGGTGATCCTCAAGCCGGCGCCGAAGAACGTGCAGGAACTCTATCTGGAGAGCATCCGGGGGTTCGGCATCGACCCCATGGCGCACGACATCCGCTTCGTGGAGGACGACTGGGAGTCGCCCACGCTCGGCGCCTGGGGCCTGGGCTGGGAGGTGTGGTGTGACGGGATGGAGATCACCCAGTTCACCTACTTCCAGCAGTGCGGCGGCTTCGAGTGCCGGCCAGTCGCAGCGGAGCTGACCTACGGGCTCGAGCGGATCTGCATGTACCTGCAGAACGTGGAGAACGTGTACGACATCGAGTGGGTGAAGGGCGTCCGCTACCGCGAGGTCTTCCACGCCAATGAAGTGGAGATGAGCCAGTACGCGCTCAAGGCGTCCAACGCGGAGATGCTCTTCCGGCTCTTCGACGAGTACGAGAAGGAGTGCAAGCGGCTCATCGAGATGGACCTGCCCTTGCCCGCGTACGACTACGCGCTCAAGTGCTCGCACAGCTTCAACCTGCTCGATGCGCGCGGGGCGATCTCGGTGACCGAGCGCGCCAACTTCATCAAGCGCGTGCGCGACAACGCGCGGCTGTGTGCGGAGGGCTATCTGCGCCAGCGCGAGCGGCTCGGGTATCCGTTGCTGAAGACCGCGTGGACCGTCGGCGAGCAGCCGGAGATCCTCGAGGGCCGCAAGGCGTCGGACTACTGGAAGACCGTGTCGTTCCAGCGCAAGGAGGAGGTGCCGCATGCCGGCTGAGCTTCTGCTGGAGCTGGGCGCCGAGGAGATCCCCGCCTCGTTCATCGGGCCTGCGCTGGAGGACCTGCGCCGCATCTTCACCGAGCGCGCGGAGGCGGTCCGGCTCAAGCACGGTGAGATCCGTCTGTACGGCACCCCGCGCAGGCTCGCGCTGCGGGTGGAGGGCGTGGGGGACCGCAGCGAGGACGTGACGAAGGAGGTCACCGGTCCGTCGGCCAAGGCGGGCTTCGATGCGGAGGGCAAGCCCACCCGCGCGGCGGAGAAGTTCGCCGAGTCGCTCGGGCTTCGCGCGGATCAGTTGGTGAAGGTGAAGACGGCCAAGGGCGAGTACCTGGGCGCGAAGGTGGAGGAGAAGGGCAAGGGCGCGCAGGAGCTGCTCCCGGAGATCCTCTCCGCCGCGGTGCACGGGATCCGCTTCCCCAAGTCGATGCGCTGGGGCGATGTCGACGTCGCGTTCGCGCGGCCGCTGCACTGGATCGTGGCGCTGCTCGGCGAGGAGGTCGTGCCGGTGGTGCTCGGCGACGTGCGCAGCGGCAGGACCACGAAGGGACACCGCTTCCTCGCGCCGGAGCCCATCGAGCTGCGCAGCCCCGAAGGCTACGTGGAGACCTTGCGCAAGGCGCACGTGGTGGCGGACATCGCGGAGCGCCGCAACCTGGTGAAGGCGCGCGTGGAGGAGGTCGCCTCGAAGGCTGGTGGAATGGTGCTCGAGGACGAGGACCTGCTCGATCAGGTGACGAACCTGGTGGAGCAGCCGTCGCCTGTGCTCGGGCAGTTCGAGGCGCGGCACCTGGACCTCCCGCCCGAGGTGCTCATCCAGGAGATGAAGAGCCACCAGCGCTACTTCTCGCTGGTCGATGCGAACGGGAAGCTCCTGCCGCGGTTCATCGCGGTGTCCAACACGCCGGTGCGCGACGAGAAGCTGTCCCTGCGCGGCTACGAGCGCGTGCTCAAGGCGCGGCTCGCGGACGGGCGGTTCTTCTTCGATGAAGACCGGCAGCAGAAGCTCGACGAGCGGCTGCCGAGGCTCGAGCGCGTGGTGTTCCAGGGCAAGCTCGGGTCGTACGCGGAGAAGGTGCAGCGGTTCCGGGAGCTGGCGGTGTGGCTGGCGGAGAAGACCGGGCATCAGGACAAGCAGGGGACGATCGAGCGCGCGGCCACGCTGGCCAAGGCGGACCTCGTCACCGGGATGGTGGGCGAGTTCCCCGAGCTGCAGGGCGTGATGGGCCGCGAGTACGCGAAGGCGGGCGGTGAGAGCGACGAGGTCGCCCAGGCGATCTTCGAGCACTACCTGCCGCGCAACGCGGAGGACAGCCTGCCGCAG
>CAZCWA010000047.1:0-16888 GCA_964502265.1 uncultured Myxococcaceae bacterium
TTCGTGGCCAACATGTCCCACGAGCTGCGCACGCCGCTCAACGCGGTGATCGGGTTCTCGGAGCTCCTGATGGAGGGGCTGGGCGGGGACCTGAGCGGCGAGCAGAAGGAGTACGTCCAGGACATCCACGGCGCAGGCCGCCACCTGCTCACGCTGATCAACGACATCCTCGACCTCGCCAAGGTCGAGGCGGGGAAGATGACCTTCGACTCCTCGCCGGTCGCGCTCGCCTTCCCGATGCGGGAGGCGGAGGTGATGATGCGGCCGCTCGCGCAGCGGAAGGGGCTGGACCTGCAGGTGGAGCTGGACCCCGAGGTGACGGTGCTGGGCGACGTGCAGCGGCTGCGTCAGATCGCGCTCAACCTGCTCTCCAACGCGGTGAAGTTCACCCACCCCGGCGGCACCATCCGCTGCGTGGTCCGGGCCACCGAGGATCAGGGCACTGGCGAGCTGGTGGTGAGCGACACCGGGATCGGGATCGATCCGTCGGAGCACGCGAACGTGTTCGAGGCCTTCCGGCAGGTCGATGGGAGCGTCTCGCGCAACTACGAGGGCACCGGCCTGGGGCTGACGCTGGTGAAGCGCTTCGTGGTCGCGATGGGCGGCACCATCAGCATGCAGAGCCGGGTGGGCGAGGGTTCGACCTTCACCCTCCGCTTCCCGCTGACGAACCTGCCGGGCGCGCTGGAGGAGCCGGCGCCGCAGGAGGGCACGGAGCTGCCCCCTTCGCACGTGCTGGTGGTGGAGGACGACGACAACGCGCGTGAGCTGGTGTCCCGGCTCCTGCAGCAGCGGGGGCATCGGGTCCAGGTCGCCGTCGACGGGGTCACGGCGATCGCCACGCTGGAGCGCGGGCTGCCGCAGGTCATGGTGCTGGATCTGATGCTGCCCGAGGTGGATGGAATGCAGGTGCTCGAGCGCCTCCGCCAGCTCCCCAACGGCGACCAGGTGGCGGTCCTCGTGCTCTCGGCCAAGGAGCCGTGGGGACAGGAGGCCGAGCGTCTGCGTGCGCTGGGCGCGGAGATCGCGCTCAAGGGCGCGCTGCAGTCGTCCGAGTTCGTCTCCCGCGTCTCGATCCTCGGAGCGCGGACGCAGCCGAGGGCGGCATGAGCGCGCCGCAGATCCTCCTGATCGAAGACAACCCGCTGAACCGGAAGCTGCTGGTGCGGTTTCTGGGGAACCGCGGGTTCGAGGTCCACGAGGTGGAGAACACGTTGGATGCGGAGGCCTGGATGACCGAGCGCCAGCCGGCGGTGATCCTCGTCGACGTGTCGCTTCCAGGAGAGGACGGATTGAGCTTCGTGAGACGGATGCGCGCGCGGCCCGGTTTCGACACCCCGGTGATCGCCGTCACGGCGCACGCGATGACGGGAGACGACGACAAGGCGATCGCGGCGGGCTGCGACGCGTACCTGGCCAAGCCGGTCGATCTCCCGATGCTGCTCGGATTGGTCCAGTCGTACTGCGCACGGCGGGGGACGCCGTGATGCAGGGGCGATACGACCCCGCGGTCGTCGCCCACCCGCAGCGGGCACCGAAGGTCCTGGTCGTCGACGACGAGCCGAGCAACGTCCGGCTGGTGAAGGCCTACCTCACGGCCGAGCGCTTCGACGTGCTCACGGCCTCGTCGGGTCAGCAGGCGCTGGACCTGGTCGCCGCAGGAGGCGTGGACCTGGTGATCCTCGACATCCGCATGCCGCTGATGGACGGGCTCGAGGTGTGCCGGCGGATCCGCGCGGACCCGAAGAACGAGCGCCTCCCGGTCGTGTTCCTCACCGCCGAGCTCAAGGACACCCAGTCCGAGCTCGACGGGCTCGAGGCCGGCGGCGACGAGTACCTCCACAAGCCCATCCACCGCGCGGCGCTGATCGCCCGGGTGCGGAGCCTGCTCCGGCTGGCCAACGCGGAACGCGACCGGCAGCTCCAGGCGCAGGTGGCGCAGAACGAGAAGCTGGCGGCCATCGGTCAGATCGCCGCGGGGGTCGCGCACGAGATCAACAACCCGCTCTCGTTCATGCTCTCGAACCTCGTCACCCTGGGCGACTACCTCCAGGAGATGGAGACGGTTCTCGAGGCCTACCGCCGCTCGCCGCAGGAGGGCCGGGCGATGGAGCAGAGGCTCGACTTCGGGGAGACGCTGGAGGACGTCCGGTCGCTCCTGCACGAGACCTCGGAGGGAGGCCACCGCGTCCGCTCCATCGTCCAGGGATTGAAGTCGTTCGCGCGCACCGAGGACGGGCCTGCGGAGCTGGTGGACCTGGCGCAGATCGCCTCCTCCACGCTGCTGCTCACCGAGCGCGAGCTCGTCTCCCGCGCGACGCTGGTGAAGGACCTCCGGTCGGCGCTGGTGGAACGCGCGGTGAAGACCCGGCTCGAGCAGGTGGTGCTCAACCTGCTCGTCAACGCGATGCAGGCGATCAAGGGCCGCGAGGGCAAGGAGAACCTCATCGCGATCCGCACCTGGCACGACGACGGGGTCTCCTGGCTCGAGGTGGAGGACACCGGCTGCGGCATCCTCCCCGAGCACCGGGTCCGCCTCTTCGAGCCCTTCTTCACCACCAAGCCGGTGGGCGAAGGCACCGGGATGGGCCTGTCCTTCTGCGCCAACGTGGTGCGGCGGATGGGCGGCGAGATCGAGGTCGACTCGGAGCCCGGGCGGGGAAGCCGGTTCCGGATCCGCGTCCCCTCTTCCGGCTAGAGGCGCTCAGGGCATCGTCAGCTCGCCGGTGGTGGCCAGGCGGCGGAAGTACGCGCAGGCGGGCGTGGGCGAGCGCTCCAGGGTGTCGAAGTCCACGCGGAAGAGCCCGAAGCGGGGACCGAAACCCTCGAGCCACTCGAAGTTGTCGACGAGGGACCAGTGGAGGTATCCGCGCACGTCCGCGCCCTGCGCCACCGCGTCGAGCAGCGCCGCGAGGTGACGGTGGAGGTACGCGGGCCTGCGCGCGCCGGTGCGATCGTCCAGCCCGTTCTCGGTGATCCAGAGGGGCAGCCCGTACGCGCGCTGCGCCTCGAGGAGCAGGTGGGTGAGGCCCGGCGGATACTCCTCCCAGCCGATGTCGGTGAGCCCGAGCCCCGAGCGGTCCCGGTAGCGGAAGTCGAGGAACGGGGGGCGCGGCACGAAGCGGAGGTGCGCGCGGGCGTAGTAGTTGAGGCCCACGAAGTCGATGGCGCCGCCGGCGGGATCGATCTCCTCGATGCGACGCCGCACGCTGGCGACGCCGGGCATGAACAGCCGCAGCTCGCCGGTACGCAGCGCGCGGAGGGCGGCGTGGTTGTAGGCGTCCCGGCCGAGGTGGGTGAGCACGCGATCCAGCGGATGCCATGGCCGGTCCGGCGCCAGCGCGAGCACGTTCTGCGACGTCCCGAAGAGCGCGCCGGGCACCCGCTGCAGGAGTTCCTCCCGCGCCACCGCGTGCGACCGGAGGAGGTTCACCAGCGCCGCCACCGTCTTCGGCCCGTCGCTGATCCCGGGCGGAAAAACGCCCTGCAGGTAGCCGGCGAGCAGCAGGACCATCGGCTCGTTGAAGGGGATGATCATCAGCCCCTCCACGCCCTCGAGGATCCGCGCGCAGACCTTCGCGTAGCGGCGGAAGGCCTCGACCGAGCCGGGCGCGTGCCAGGGCGAGAGGCGGTGGAACCAGGTGGGGTGGGTGAAGTGATGCAGGGTGACCACCGGGCGCAGACCCGCGGCCTTCATCTTCAGGATGCGCGCGCGGTAGGCCTCCACCGCGGCTTCGTCCACCCCTCCGGGAGAAGGCTCGATGCGCGCCCACTCCAGCGAGATGCGGAACGCCGTGGCGCCAATGCTCCGTGCGAGCTGGAGGTCCTCGTCGTAGCGGTTCCAGTGGTCGACGGCGCGGCCGCAGCGCATCGCCGGATCGGTGAGCCTCCCCTGGCGCTCCCACTCGGACCAGTCGTTCTCGATGCCGCCCTCCACCTGGTAGGCGGCCGTGGCCACGCCGAAGGTGAAGCCATCCGGGAAGCGCCTGCGCGTGGGGGGACGTTCGGCCGTCATGTTCGAGGAAGCGTACCCGGCGTCGCGTTCGAGGGCGGGTGACGGAAGCGCCTCCGTGCGCTTTAAGCGGGCGCATGAGTGAGAGTGACTTTCCTCCCTGCCCGAAGTGCAGCTCCGCCTACACCTACGCGGATCCTTCCGGCCTGCTGGTCTGCCCCGAGTGCGCGCACGAGTGGTCGCCCGGCGCCAATGCCGCGTCCGAGCCGGCGGCAGAGACCGCGCGGGTGGTGAAGGACGCGTTCGGCAACGTGCTGCAGGACGGGGACTCGGTGACGGTGATCAAGGACCTCAAGGTGAAGGGGTCCTCTTCGGTGGTGAAGGTGGGCACCAAGGTGAAGTCCATCCGCCTCGTCGAGGGCGACCACGACATCGACTGCCGCATCGACGGCATCGGTCAGATGGGGCTGAAGTCCGAGTTCGTGAAGAAGAGCTGAGACGCGCGCTCAGCCGGCGTTGAGCACCGCGAGCGCTTCGGCGATGCCGGGATAGCCCTCGAACGCCCACAGCCACCAGGCGCCCATCATGATCCCGTGCCCCACCAGGATGCCCAGGTGGGCCCACATCTCGACCGGATCGGATTGCTGGGTCCAGTACCGGTGCCAGTGGAAGACCTCGTCCACGAGGCTGTAGACGAACGAGAGCACCGTCAGCACGGTCGCCGGGATGAAGAAGAGCGCACGCTCCTGGTAGGCCGCGCAGAGGAGCACGCAGCTCCCGATCCCGCAGAAGATGGTGATGCCGTGCACCAGCCCCTCGGCCCGGGCGATGGCGGCCTTGTAGACCGTGCGGTGACCGATGGTGTCCACGGCGATCGCGACGGTGAAGATGAACGCGCCGATGGGGATGAGCCAGGTGTTCGCCGGCGCGGGCGCTTCCACGCGGTGGACGAACCAGACCGCGCTCAGCGTGGACAGCGTGAGCCCGACCATGAGGCCCACCCACGCGAGGTAGACCATCCAGTCGCGCCGATCGAACTGGTCGATGCGGCCGACGTAGCGGCGAAGCTCAAAGGCGTATGACGTCATCGTTGTCCTCCACCAAGGGCAGCGCCACCGGAACGAACCGCGGCCGGCCCCTCACCTTCTCCAGTGCACCCGCGCCCACCGCGCGCACCACCAGCCAGAGCTTCAGCGGACCGGGCACCACCGCCCTGCCCTGCAGCGCGTCCCAGCCGCGTGCGGCGATGACCCGGCCGATGCGCGAGTAGACGAGCCGCGCCGTCCGGACCGCCAGGGCGCACCGCCACGACAAGGAGGGGAGCCCTCCATCCGCCGACGCGTAGTAGCGCTCCGCCAGCGCGAGCAGCTCCCGCACCGCGTGACGACACCGCTCACGGTCCAGCGATTCGCCCGGCCCCGGCTGCGGTCCCACCAGCTCCGCCGGCAGGTACAAGCGGCCCCGCTCCCAGTCCTCGCGCACGTCGCGGCAGATGTTCGTGAGCTGCATCCCGATGCCGAGGTGCGTGGCCGCCACCAGCGCCCGGCGATCGGACACGCCCATGATGTGCGACATCATCAGCCCCACCGTGCCGGCCACGCGAAAGCAGTAGAGGAGCAGCGCGTCCACCGTGGCGTACTCGGTGCCGCGCACGTCCATCTCCATGCCTTCGAGCAGCTCCTCCGCATAGCGCCTCGGGATGGCGTGGCGCCGCACGACCTCCCGGAAGGCGGCGAGGATCGGATCGCGCAGACGGGGGTCGTCGTCCGCATAAACGCGGGAGAGATCCGCCCGCTCACGCGCCAAGGCACTCAGCGCGCTCTGCCGATCCGGCGCGAGGTCCACCGCGTCGTCGACCCGCCGGCACCAGGCATAGAGGACCGCCGCCGCCGCGCGGCATTCGAACGGCAGGAGCATCGAGGCCAGCGCGAAGCTCTTCGAGTGGTGCGCGATCGTCTCGAACGCGAGCTCGACCGCGTCGGAGGGGGACGCCGGCTTCGGGGTGGCCAGCGCCAGTGACCGCCGCCCGCCCGGGGACGGCCCGGGCTCCGACTGAACGGGTTCGCGCCCGCTCATGCCACCTGCCCCACCCCGGCAATCGAGGACGCGTCCTGCAGCCCGAGGTCACGGGCCATCAACGACACCGTCCCCTTCGCCGAGTTGATCACCCCCGGCAGTCCGGCGCCCGGATGCGTCCCCGCGCCCACGATGTAGAGCCCGGGGATCTTCGGGTCCTTGTTGTGCGGGCGGAACCACGCGCTCTGCGTGAGCAGCGGGGCCACGGAGAACGCCGCGCCCTGGTACGCCATCAGCTCGCTCTGGAAGTCGTTCGGCGTGAACCAGCGCTTCACCGTCACGTGCCGGCGCAGGTCCGGCATCACCGTCTCCAGCGAGGCGAGGATCCGCTCGGCGTACTCCGGCGCGGTCCGCTCCCAGTCCACCTTCGCGTTCCCCAGGTGCGGCACCGGCGAGAGCACATAGTGGGTCCCGCGGCCCGGCGGTCCCATCGAAGGATCGGTCACGGTGGGCGCGTGCAGATAGAGGCTGAAGTCCTCGGGCAGCTTCGAGCCGTGGAAGATCTCCGCCAGCAGCTCGCGGTACCGCGGGCCGAAGAGGATGGTGTGGTGCGCGAGGTCGTCGTACGTGCGGTCGGTGCCGAAGTAGAGGACGAACAGCGACATCGACCACTGCGCGCGCTCGAGCTTCCGCGCCGTCGCCTCTCCATGCGGATGCCGCCCATAGAGCCAGTCGTAGGTGTGGTGGATGTCCGCGTTGGAGACCACCGCGTCGAAGCGCTCCTCCCCTTCGCGACCCGCGCTGCGGAGGAGGTGTGCGCCGTCCGCGGTCACCTGGATGCGCTCCACCGGCGAGGACAGCCGCACCTCACCGCCCAGCTCCTCGAAGAGCCTCACCATCGAACGCACCAGCGCGCCGGTGCCGCCCTTCGGGAAGAACACGCCCCAGCGCCGCTCGAGCCAGTGGATGAGCGTGTAGATGGCGGAGGTCTCGAAGGGGTTGCCGCCCACCAGCAGCGAGTGGAAGGAGAGCGCCTGGCGCAGGTGCTCGTCCTTCACGAAGCGCGAGACGGTGGCGTACACGCTCCGGTCCGCGCGCAGCCTCAGCAGATCCGGCGCCACCCGCATCATGTCCGCGAAGCGCAGGAACGGCGCCGCGCCGAGCTCGTCGTAACCCTTCTCGTAGACCCGCCGCGAGTAGTCGAGAAACGCGCGATACCCCTGCAGCTCCCCCGCGCCGCGCTGCGCGATCGCCGTCTCGAGCCGCTCGTCACCGACGTAGTCGAAGGTGTCGCCGTCGCTCCAGCGCAGCCGGTAGAAGGGATCGACCGGCAGCATCTGCACGTAGTCGCTCATCCGGCGGCCGGCGGCGGCGAAGACCTCCTCGATGCACTCGGGCGCGGTGATCACCGTGGGGCCCGCGTCGAAGAGGTGCCCTTCGTCCTCGTAGACGTAGGCACGCCCACCCGGCTTGTCGCGCCGCTCGAACAGCACCGTGCGGACGCCCAGGGCCTGCAGCCTGATCGCCGCGCTCAGCCCGCCGAACCCGCTGCCCACCACCGCCACCCGCTTCTCGCTCTTCATGTGGTCACCTCACGAGCTCTCTCAGGGCACGCCCGAGCTGCACGCCCCGCGGCGGCCTCCCGAACAGGATCCGCGCGCGATCCGCGGCGGTGGTCTGCAACGCGTAGAAGCGCTCCACCGTGTCCTCGGGCATCCGGTGGAACCGCTCGAGCGGACGCCACCGTTGGTCGAGCGGGAACGCGCGGAACAACATCGCGTTCAGCCGGGTGAAGAACTTCACCTGCCGCACGTGCTCGCCCCAGAGCTGCGACACCTGGCGGCGCACCCTTTGGATCGAGCCGGTGTCGTCGTCGTCGTCGAAGGCGCCGGCGATCACCTGGGCGAACCGCGCGGCGCAGGGGACGGAGTAGCCGGTGGTGGGATGGAACCAGCCGCCCGCGTATCCGCCGACGAGCGGACCGTGGACAGGCAGCTCGCGCTCGCTCCAGCGCAGCGGGAGTGGCAGCACGCCCGTCTCCTCGCGCACCACGTGGGAGATGCGGAGTCCCGCCCGTTCGGCGTAGTCGCGCACGCGCGCGCGCAGCACCGGCAGGTCGAGCCGCGCATCGTCCGAGTAGTAGGTGTCCTCCACCAGCACCCGCGTGGGGGAGAGCGGCAGCGTGTAGACGAAGCGGTAGCCATCGAGCTGCTCGACGGTCGCGTCCATCATCACCGGTTCGTTCGCTGCGCCCGGCGGAGGCTCCGCGAGCTCGAACTCCAGCCCGAGGAACTTCTGGAACCCGACCTCCCCTTCCATCTTGCCGGGCCCGCGTGCGTCGACGACCAGCGGCGCCGTGAGCCGGGTGCCGTCCGCCAGCGTCACCCGCTCCGCCTCGACGCGGACGGCCTCCGCACCCGGTCCGAGGAAGAGCCGCGCGTTGGCTGCGCGGGCGAAGCGCTCGGTCACCGCCGCGTGCACGCGCTCCGAGGTCATGGTCGCGTACGGCCGCGCGATGCGCCGCTGCAGCCCGGGGAAGCGGACGTGGTACGCGGGCCAGCGCGCGGCGACGAGCGGCTCGAAGACGGCCTCGAGCCCCGCGGGAACGTCCGCCGCGTGGAACGACCAGGTGTGGTTGCCGCCCAGGGTGACGCCGCGCTCGACCAGCGCCACCGCGGTGTGCGGACGCCGCTCGAGCACCGCGAGCGCGATCAGCGCGTTCTGCAGACCACCTCCGACGAGGACGAGTTCGAAACTCATTGCCGCGCTGCCTCCGGGTCCTCTACGAGCGCCGCGTGAAGCGCGTGCTCTTCGTGTCCGAGGCCGTGACCCTCGCGCAGGTGGTCAGGCTGGTTCAGCTCGCCCGGGCCCTCCCCGCGTCCGACTACGAGGTGCACTTCGCCTCCGCGCGCTTCGACGACTTCGTGTTCGCCGACTTCCCCGTGCATCGGCACGCCATCGCCTCCCTGTCCCCGGCCGAGGTGGAGCGGAAGGTCGCCCGCGGCGCGCGCATCTACGGTGAGGGCACCCTGCGCCGGTACCTCCGCGACGACCTGCGGGTGATCGACGAGGTGAAGCCCGACCTGATCGTGGGCGACCTGCGCTGGAGCCTGCTCGCCGCCGCGCCCGCCCGCCGCGTCCCGCTGGCCACGCTGATCAACGCCTACTGGAGCCCGTACCGCGTGCAGCGCGCGTTCCCGCTGCCGGATCACCCGATCGTCCGGTTGCTCGGAGAGAGGATGGCGGCGGAGTATTTCCCAAAGGCGCTGCCCTTCGTCTTCCGCCACTTCGCCGCACCGGTGAATGCCCTGCGCCGCGACTTCGGCCTGCCCCCGTTCCCCGGCCTGCAGGAGCTGATCGTCGAAGGCGACCTCACCCTCTATGCGGACGTGCCGGAGCTGGTCCCGCTGGAGGGCGCGCCCGCCTCGCACCACTTCCTCGGCGCCGTGCAGTGGGCCCCGCGCGTCACCCCGCCCGGGTGGTGGGAAGAGGTCACCGGCCCCGGGAAGCCGCTCGTCTACGTGACCCTCGGCTCGTCCGGACGGCTCCGCGCGCTCCCGGCCATCCTCTCCGCGCTCGGCGAGCTCCCGGTGGAGGTGATGCTCGCCACCGCCGGCCGCAGCTTCGACTTCCCCCTGCCGAAGAACGTGCATGCCGCAGCCCTGCTGCCCGGAGACGAGGCCGCCCGACGCGCCCGGCTGGTCATCTGCAATGGCGGCAGCACCACCGGCTACCAGGCGCTGGCCGAGGGACGGCCGGTCATTGGCGTGCCGTGGAACCTCGACCAATACCTCGCCATGAGCGCCATCCGGGATGCGGGCGCAGGTGAGCTCCTGCGCGCGAGCACGCTGCAGCCCGCAGCCGTCCGCGACGCCGTGGAACGGGGGCTCTCCGGTGAGTGGGACGCGGGTGCTCTGCGCGTCCAGCAGGCCCTCTCCCGCTTCGACGCGCAGGCCCGGTTCCGCGCGCTGGTGGACGAAGCGCTGGGCGCTCATCGATAGACCTCGCGCAGCAGCCCCTGAAAGGCGCCGAAGTCGCGCAGCCGGTGGACGCCTTCGAGGCCTTCGGGCCACCAGCCGGAGCCGCCGAGCACCAGCGGAATCCCCCGCATCCGGCACGCGGCGGCGAGCTTCTCGGCTTGAACGCGTACGCCCTTCGACGCGCGGGTGTGCGACGACGCCGAGAGCCCCACCATCCGCACCGCCCCTGACTGGATCATGTCCACCAGCTCGTTCAGGGGCGAGCGCGGTCCGGCCCACAGCGCCCGCCAGCCGCCCTCGCGCACCGTCAGCTCCGCCAGGGACAGCCCGAGCGCGTGCTCGTCCTCCGCCGCCGTGGCCAGCAGGCACTGCGGCGCGGAGGCACCCACGCTGATCGTCCCGCACACGTGCGCCAGCGCGCGCCGCACGCGTTCGGACGCGGCGTGCTCCTCCAGCACGGTGATCCTGTCGTCCGCCCAGGCCTGCCCCAGCGCCCGCAGCCCTTCACCCATGGCCTCTGCCACCGCGTGCCACGTTCCGAGCCGCGCCCGCGCGGTGTGGAGGTGGCCGATCAATGCGTGCAGGTCCGGGTGGAGCATGGCGCCCAGCCAACCCTCCTCGTCACCTGACGGAGGGCCCGACGCCGCCCGCAACTGCGCCATCAGCCGCTCGACGTCGACGCGGAGGAACCGCCTGTGTCCACCCGCCGTACGAACGCAGGGGAGCAGACCTTCATCCGCCCAACGCTTCACCGTGGAAGGCGCCACTCCCGCGAGCGCGGAGGCTTCAGCGCTGCTGAGGTAGGAAGGTCCGTCCATGGCGTCGGCAACGTATGGACGGTTTGGCTTTTTCGGTCAACTTCACCCGACCACATCGCTCACAAGGCGTCGACAATCAGCCAAACCGTCCACATCAGGAGGCGCATGACCATGACGAAGAGGATGCGGACGTTGTGGGGGATGGCGGTGGGGCTCACCCTGGGCGCGGCGCTCCCGGCCGCAGCACAGGACGCGCCCGGGGTGCAGGACTCACTGACGGAACAGCTCGCGGCGGTGCGCGCACGACCGGAGAGCGCGGACCGGTTCGCGGCCGAGTCGCGCCTTCACCACTTCCTCGCGGAGGCGGCGAACTCGAAGCGCGAGGCGAAGCGGCTGCGGAAGGAGGGCCAGGCGCTGGCCGAGCGTGCGCTGGCGCTCGAGCCGAAGCACCCGGACGGCCTGATGTGGTGGGTCGCCCACCGAGGCACCATGGCCACGGCGCTCAACCCCATCCAGGCGATCAAGATCGCGGCGGACCTGGAGCGCACGCTGCTCGAGCTGCGCGCGCTGGCTCCCGACCACGAGTACGCCGCGGCGGATAGGGTGCTGGGCAAGCTCTACCAGATCGCGCCTGCGGTCATCTCGGTGGGCTCGATGGCGAAGGCGAAGTTCCACTACGAGGAGGCGATGCGACGCGCGCCGGACTTCCCGGGCAACCGGCTGTTCTACGCGGAGTACCTGCTCTCGCAGGACGAGTGCGCGAAGGCGCGCGTGGTGCTGCACGGCGCGGTGACGGAGCGGACCGCGGTCGACTTCCCGCTCGACGCGCCCGCTTGGCAGAAGGAGGCGCAGCGCCTGGGCCAGAAGCTCTCCCAGACCTGTGACCCGGACTGACTCAGAGGGAGCGTCCGGGCAGCCGGTCCCACGCGCGGCCGTGGCGACGACGGCGGACCGTTCGCAGCGTGTGGGGCAGAGGACACACGCATGCCCGACGAGCCCACCCCCCGCCTGCTGATCGAGGTCATCGACCTGCACAAGGCGTTCGGCGGCGTGGACGTCCTGCGGGGTGTGAACCTGCGGGTCCCCGAGGGCCGCACGGTGGTGTTGCTCGGCATGTCCGGCTCGGGGAAGACGGTGCTGCTCAAGCACCTCATTGGCCTTCTGCGCGCGGACAGGGGCGAGGTCTGGGTGGATGGGCAGGAGGTGGGCGCGCTGCTCTCGGCGGCGCGCGGGGGCCGCAAGCGCAAGGAGCTCGAGGCGCTGCGGCGCCAGATCGGCATCCTCTTCCAGTCGGACGCGCTGTTCGACTCGCTCAGCGTCTACGACAACATCGCCTTCGGCCTCCGCGAGCAGCTCCACCTGGACGAGGACGAGGTGGACCAGCGCGTGACGTCGATCCTCGATGAGGTGGGACTGACCGCGGCACGGGACGATCTGCCCGGCGTGCTCTCGGGCGGCATGCGCAAGCGGGTGGCGTTCGCGCGCGCCGCGGTCGGCAGCCCGAAGCTCCTGCTCTACGACGAGCCCACCGCCGGGCTGGACCCGCTCACCACCCAGAGCGTGGTGGAGATCATCGCCCGCTCCCGCGAGCGCGGCATCACCACCCTGGCGGTCATCTTCGACGTGGCGGCGGCCTTCGCCGTGGCGGACGAGCTGGCCTTCCTGCACGACGGGCGAATCGTGGAGCAGGGCTCGCCGGAGGCCATGCTCCGTTCGTCCCGTCCCGAGGTCCGCGCGTTCCTGCAGGACTGGCTCGAGAGCGGCCGCACGGTCCACGCCGGGCTCTGACCGCGCGAGCGCCGCCCTTCAGCGCCCCGGCTCGAGCAGGGCGAGGTCGTTCCGGTGCACCGCCTCGTCGAGGTACCGGAACCCGAGCAACGATTCGATCTCCGCCGTCTTGTGTCCGGCGATCTTCCGCAGGTCGTCGGCGTCGTATGCACACAGCCCGCGCGCGAAGGCCTCGCCGCCCGCCGTCACCAGGTCCACCGGATCGCCCTTCTGGAACTCGCCCTCCACCTCGCGCACACCGGAGGGCAGAAGGCTCCGCCCGCCTTCGACCACCGCCCGCTGCGCGCCCTCGTCCACGAACACCCTCCCCTTCGGCCGCAGCGCGTGGGCGATCCACGCTTCGCGCGCGCGCCGGGGGTTCTCCTTGGCGCAGAAGAGCGTGCCCTCCTCCTCGCCCGCGAGCACCCGCCGCAAGGCCTCTGGCCGCTGCCCGGAGCAGATGACCGCGTGGATGCCCAGCTCCGCGACCTTCGCCGCCGCGCGCACCTTCGTCGCCATTCCGCCGGTGCCCACCTGCGACCCGCTGCCGCCCGCCAGCGCGAGCAGCTCGGCCGTCACCTCGCGCACCTCCGGCACGCGCTTCGCGGAAGGGTCCCTTCTCGGGTCGGCGGTGTAGAGGCCCTCCACGTCGGAGAGGACGATCAGCGCGTCTGCCTCCACCAGCCCGGCCACGAGGCCCGCCAGCGTGTCGTTGTCGCCGAACTTGAT
Source organism: uncultured Myxococcaceae bacterium (assembly GCA_964502265.1). Lineage (GTDB taxonomy): Bacteria > Myxococcota > Myxococcia > Myxococcales > Myxococcaceae > JAFAFL01. The sequence continues at coordinate 13,203 of CAZCWA010000047.1, forward strand.
CTCCGCGACCGACACCGTGTCGTTCTCGTTCACCACCGTGACCACGCCCGCGTCGATCAGCCGGGCGAAGGTGTGCCGCGCATTGAGGTAGCGGCGGCGGTCCTGCACGTCCTCGTGGGTGAGCAGCACCTGGGCGACGATCCGGCCTCGCCGCTCGAAGGCCTCCTCCCACGCCTGCATCAGCCGGCTCTGTCCCACCGCCGCGCAGGCCTGCTTGCCGGGGATGTCCTTCGGCCGCGAGGAGAGTCCCAGCCGCTCCACACCGAGCGCGATGGCGCCCGAAGACACCACCACCAGCTCACGCTCCCGCGCGGCGAGCGCGAGCTCGTCACAGAGCGCCTCGAAGTGCGCCTGGTCGAACCGGCCGGTGGCGTTGGTGAGCGCGTTGGTGCCGATCTTCACCACCACGCGCCGGGCGCTGCGGAGCGCCTCGCGATAGGGACCCATGGCCGCGCAAGCTATGCCGCGCGCCCTCGACCGACCAGCGCGCTCCGCCTTCAGGGAGACTGCAGCTTCATCCCGTGCACGAGCAGCACGGGCCTCGGGCTGTCCATCGCCACCTCCTGCGCCACGCTCCCCAGAAGGGCCCGCTTCACGCCGGTCCGCGCCCGCGTCCCGAGCACGATCGCGTCCACCCCGAGCCGCTCCGCCGCCTGGAGGATCGCGCCCGCAGAGGGCACGCCGCCGGTGGTGAGGGGCCGGACGGTGACGCCGCGCGCGGGGGCATCCGACGGCACCAGCGCGCGCAGCCGCTGCTCGGCGTCACGGAGGGCTTCCTGTTCCTCCGGCGACCAGGGTCCATCGAAGAGGTCCCGAGGCGAGAAGGTGGAGGCGCGGAAGCCGAGCTCGGCCACGTGCAGCAGGTGCACCACGCCGCCGCTGGGAAGGATGGCGCAGGCCCACGGCACCGCCGCGTTCCCGTGGGTGGAGAGGTCCGTCGCGACCAGCACCGAACCGATGTGCGGCACGTTGCCCACCGCCGGCGATTCCGGCTCGAGGACGGAGGCGACCGAACACCTCGCGCGGTGCAGCACCGCCCTCGACGTCGAGCCGCTCCAGATCCGGTCGGCGAGGTTGCGCCGGTGCATGCCCACCACCAGCAGGTCCGCCTTCGCGCGCGTGGCCGCATCCACGATCTGATCCGACGCGCGGCCCACCGCCAGCTCGAGCCGCAGGGTCACCTCGCCCGTCCCCGCCAGCCCCTCCAGCCGCGCCTCGAAGTCCCGACGGAGCACCCGCTCCACCTCCGGATCGCGGTCCTCCACGCTGCGCACGCCGCTCATCCCCAGGCGGTTGAACTCATCGGCCGCCCAGTAGAGGTGGAGCACGGTCACGTTGCAGGGCGCCGCCTGACGCAGCTCGCCTGCCAGCGCCAGCGATTGGGCACCCACCTGCGTCCGGTCCACCGCCACCGTGATCTCCAGCGGACGGCGACCTCCGAGCCACTCGTCGAATCCGTCGGTGTCGCGCAGCACCAGCACCGGCATCGGCGCCGCGTGCGCGATCCGCTCCGCGCTTCCACCCAGCAGCCACGTCTCCGCAGGGCGGTTTCCGAGCGCGGCGATCACCACCATCCGCGCCTCGACCTGCTTCGCGTACCGGACCAGCTCCACGTCCGCCTTGCCCGCGCGCAGGTGCGGCTCCACCTTGCCGCCGATGTCGGCCGCCAGCCGCTCCGCCTCCCGCCTCAGCGCCACCTCCGCCGTGCGCATGGTCTCGTCGCGCACTTGCCTGAAGGCCGGGACATCCTGCGCGTCGACCGCGTGGACGAGGTGCAGGGCCATGCCCCGCCGCGCCGCCAGCCGCGCCGCCGAGGCCGCCGCCCGGAGCGAGGAGGGGGTGAAGTCGATGCCGCAGACGATCGCCATACAGAGGGGTCTTTCAATCGCCGCGCCACGAGGCAACCCCGCCGGAGGTCGCCCTCTCTGTCGGTTGCCGGCCAACCGGCGGGTGCGTGGAGGACGTTCGAGGACGGCGCCGGCCAGCCGCGGGTGCTAGAGACCAGGCGAGGAGCAAGGGAGACATTTGGAAATCTACGGGAACACCCTCGGTCTGAAGCCGAGCGAGCTGCGGCTGCTGCGCAACACCTACCGGCGCCGTGTGAACACGCACGAGATCGTCAGCCCGGAGCTGGCGCGGCACCTGACGGAGATCTCGCGGGAGACGAACCGGCAGATCGGCGTGCTCATCAACCGCAAGGGCGAGATCGAGTTCGTCGTCGTCGGCAACGCGCACAAGATCGAGCTGCCGGACATCGGCCGCGCGCGCGCCGGACAGATCCGCCTGCGTGGCCTTCGGCTGGTGCACACCCACTTGAAGTCCGAGCCCCTCACCCGCGACGACCTCACCGACCTCGCGCTGCTCCGGCTGGACATGGTGGCCGCGGTGGGCGTGGGTGCGGACGGGCTGCCCGGCAACCTCCACTACGCGCACCTCGTGCCCGAGAACGGGACCGGTCAATTCTGGCGGGTGGAGACCCTGCCCTCGGTGCACGACGCGCAGCCGGATCTCGAGGCCACGCTGGAGGCGCTGGAGGAGGAGCTCGCGCTGCAGGCCACCGCCCGGGTGGTCCAGAGCGAGAACCGGGCGATCCTCGTCGCGGTGTCGCTGGACGGGAACCGGCGATCTTCCGAAGCCTCGCTGGCGGAGCTCGCCGAGCTGGCGCGGACGGCGGGCGTGGAGGTGATCGACCGGGTGCTCCAGGTGAAGCGCGATGCGGATCCGCGCTACCTGGTGGGCCGCGGCAAGCTGGAGGAGCTGAACCTGCGCGCCATGCAGCTCATGGCGGACCTCATCATCTTCGACAAGGACCTCACCCCGTCGCAGGCGCGGCACATCGCGGAGGAGACCTCGCTCAAGGTGCTCGACCGCACCCAGCTCATCCTCGACATCTTCGCCCAGCGGGCGCAGAGCGCGGACGGCAAGCTGCAGGTGGAGCTCGCGCAGCTCAAGTACCTCATGCCGAGGCTCACCCAGAGCGATACCGGGCTCTCCCGGCTGGCGGGCGGCATCGGCGGACGGGGACCTGGCGAGACGAAGCTGGAGATCGATCGACGGCGGGTGCGCGAGCGCATCAACCACCTCGAGAAGCGGATCGACGCGCTGTCCCGGAACCGCGGCGTGCGGCGCGCGCAGCGGAGCCGGCGCGACCTGCCGGTCATCTCCATCGTCGGCTACACCAACGCCGGCAAGAGCACCCTGCTCAACGCGCTCACCCGCTCCGAGGTGCTGGCGGAGGACAAGCTCTTCGCCACGCTCGATCCCACCAGCCGGCGCCTGCGCTTCCCGAAGGAGCGGGAGGTGATCATCACCGACACGGTGGGCTTCATCCGCGACCTGCCGAAGGACCTCGTCGCCGCCTTCCGCGCCACGCTGGAGGAGCTCGAGCACGCGGACCTGCTGCTGCACGTGGTGGACGCGCAGGACCCGTCTCGCGAGGAGCACGTGCAGGCGGTGGAGCGCGTGCTCTCGGGGCTCAACCTGCTGGACCGGCCGCGGCTCAAGGTCTGGAACAAGGCCGAGGGACTGCCGCCCGAGGAGCTCGAGGACCTCCTCCGCCGAGAAGGCGGGGTGGCGATCAGCGCGCTCGGGAGGACAGGGATCGACGAGCTGCTGCTCCGGGCCGAAGAGGCGCTCTTCGCCGAGGGCGCGACCGAGGCCGCGACCGACCTCAGGGGTCCGCGCTC
>CAZCWA010000048.1:0-16869 GCA_964502265.1 uncultured Myxococcaceae bacterium
ACGGTGAGGGTGCAGGTCTCCGAAGCGCCGGCGAGGTAGGGGCGGCAGTCGTACGCGGAGGTCGTGGGGGCGCTGCCGAAGCGCACGTAGAGATCCGGATCCCCCGAGCCGGACATCACCACCCGGAGCTGGGTGCCCGGGGTCACGGTGAGCGGGCCGTGCGAATTCGAGCCGCCCTGCGCCACGCTGCCGGACACGGTGGCGGTCTGGGCGGTGGGCGCAGGCTGCGAGCCGCCCGAAGGCGTCCAGGTGACCTGGAGGCTGTAGGAGGCGGCGCTGTAGCCGCGGACCATCACCCAGGCGGTGGTGGCGTTGGCGGGGACGGTCAGCGAGCAGGTCTCGTTCGCGCCGGCGAGGTAGGGGCGGCAGTTGTACGCGGACGTGGTGGGCTGGCTGCCGAAGCGCACGTAGAGGTCCGGATCGCCCGAGCCGCTCATCGTGACCTGGAAGGTCGTGCCCGGCGTCACCTGGAACGCGGGGTGGTGCTGCTCGGCGTTCGCCGCGACGCTGCCGGTGAGGGTGGTGGTCGTCTGCCCGCCGGTGGGGGGCGGGGTGGAACCGCAGAGCCGCGCGCTGGCGTTGGAGGCGCAGAAGTGCTGCAGCGCCGGCGCGACGTAGTTGACGCCCTCGCCGCCACAGCCGCTCTCGGTGCAGACGTTCACGCGGTAGCAGCTCCCGGAGCGGACGTAGTCGGTGTCGCCGCGGACGAGGATGCCGACGACCTCGTGGGAGTTCGTCTCGTACACGCCGGAGCCGGAGTTGCCGCCGAAGGTGTCGGTGGTGGCGATGAAGTAGTCGAGCACGCCCGCGCGCGCGTTCCGCACCTTCCCGCCCGAGTCGATCTTGAAGGGGATGCCGCTGCCGCTGCCGATCACCGCCACGTTCTGGCCGGTGCTCATGGCGACGTTGGCGGTGCGCACCGGCGCCGGGGTGAAGCGCGGGGTGGCCGGCCGGTCCAGACGGACGATCGCGTAGTCCAGCACCTTCCCGCTCACCGTCCCCTCGCGGCGCGCGACGATCTGCGAGCAGGAGAAGACGTCCGCGGTGGTCACCGTCTGCATCGTGCTGGCGCCGGTGCGGTAGTAGTTGAAGACGAAGCGGGTGTTCGCGCAGTCGGTGGTGTTGGTGATGCAGTGCCCCGCGGTGAGCACGAGGTCGTCGTCGATCAGCGTGCCCGAGCAGAAGGCCGCCGTGGGATCGTTGCGGAAGCGCTCGGTGGAGCAGAGGTTCTGCGCGACCCCCAGCGTGGACGAGCGGAAGGTGACGTTGTTCGGGTTGCTGGTGTTGACGTCGTAGCGGTCCATCAGCGCCACCGTGGACTGCTGCGCCCGCGCGCGGAGGGTGGCGTTCGGGTGCGCGTACACGTCCTGGCGGTTGTCGGTCCCGTACACCACGCCGCTCTCGAGCTCGCCGGGATCGTCGGCCTTCACCCCGTCCGCCGACTCGTGGAGCTCGAACTCACCTCCGCATGCCAGACCGGCGGCAACAGCAGCAATCGCGAGGCAGCGAAGGGGCAGCGAACGGCGCGTCGTCATCGTGCGAGCTCCGGAGTCGGGTGCGGCCTGTGAGTTGGTCGGCCCCGGGACGAAGCAACGGCCGGACCAGACGCAAGTCCTTGAATTCACGTCGAGGGCGGGCGCACCGCCCGGGAACCTGCCGAGTCCACCCTCTGTCAGCATGCTTTGCAATCCGGCGCTGCGGATGTCGGATTCGACAGTGAGGACGGGAGGTTGCGTCACGGTGAACCCCCGCCGCCCTCGTCCGGGACGCATGACCTCGCCCGCTACAGGGGCGTGACCTGCTGTGCGGAGTTCGGACAGTCCCGGCGCGGGTGCGTTCACGGTCAGGTCAGGAGACCGCCCGGGTCTCGGTCCGGCTGGCGGCCTCGCACGCCGCCTGGAGCCGGGCGATGGCCTCGGGCGTCACCCGTCCCTGCGCCGCACGGCACAGGCCCGTCACCTCGGTGAGCCCGAGCATCGCCGCGGCGCCCAGAAGGCCATGGAGCACCTCGTCGCAGGCAGGGTGGTCACCGGCCTCGAAGGCGCGCCGGAGCTGGATCAGCTCCCCCGGCCAGGTCTGGACGAACGCCTGCAGGAGCTGCACGCGCGGCGGAGGACCTTCAGGCGTTGTGGCGCTGGCGGCCTTGCGGAGCGCGCGCGCGAGTTCTTCGGATGAAGCGGGCTTGAGGAGGACACCGTTTGCGCCGGCCTCCCGGCACGCCTCCTTCAGACCGGGGCGCTCGTCCGCGGTGAAGACCACCACGTTCGGCGGGAGGGCGCTGGCGCGGAGCGCGCGGACCACGCGGAGGCCGTCCATGTCCGGCAGGTGCAGGTCGACGAGCGCGACGTCGAAGGGAGTGGAGGAGGCGTGGGCGAGCGCATCCCGACCGGTGTCGACGGCGCTGACTTGTGCACCCAGCCCTTCGAGCATCTGGGTGACGACCGCGCGGCTCACCGGGTGGTCCTCCACCAGGAGCACGCGCGTTCGGAGGTCCTGGCCGGCCTTCCCCGACGGATCCGGCGACGCCTCGGCGGCAGGCGCGAAGGGGAGGGTGACGGCGAAGGACGCGACGAGACCACCGCCGGCGCGGTTCTCGAGGGTGAGGTGCCCGTCCATCGCGGTGGCGAGGCGGCGGCAGATCGCGAGGCCGAGGCCGACCCCGTCTCCTTCGTGCGCCGCGCGTGGGCCTTCCAGCCGGGTGAACGGCTCGAACATCCTCGGCAGGCTCGCCTCGGGGATGCCGGGCCCCGTATCGATCACCCGGAACGACACCGCGCACCCACCGGAGGCGCGCCCGGTCTCGGCCACCACCCGGACCCCGCCGCGCGGGGTGAACTTGACCGCGTTGGCCGCGAGGTTGAGGACGATCTGGCGCAGGCGCCGCGGGTCTCCCAGCGGGAGCCCGGGGGCATCCGCGCGGACCTCTCCTTCGATGGTGATCCCCTTGAGCCGGGCGGTGGCGCTCAGGGCCATCACCACGTCGTCCACGAGGCCCCGAACGTCGACGGGCTCCGCCTCGAGGACGAGGCCGCGCTCTTCCCGCTCGAAGTCCAGCACGTCGTCCACCAGCGCGAGCAGGACGTGGGCGGAGCGCCGGGCGGTCTCCACGTGCTGTCCCTGCGCTGGCCGAAGCCCCGTCCGCTCGAGCAGCTCGAGGGAACCGAGGACACCCTGCAGCGGCGTGCGAAGTTCATGGCTCATCCGGGCGATGAACTCCGACCGGGCCGAGAGCGCCTCGCGGGTGGCCCGCTCCCGCGCCTGGCGGACGGTGACGTCGTAGAGGGTGACGACCCGCCCGCCGGCGGTGATCGGCGCCCAGCGCAGCTCGAAGGTGCGCGCACCGAGGGTGACGCGCTCGGCGCCTCCTCCGGACCGGTACTCGCGGTCGAGGACGGGGAGGAGCTCGCGGGCCGGGGCACCGGCGGTGAAGGGGCCGGGCAGCAGCGCGCAGGCGGCGGGGTTGGCGTCGACCACGCGGCCCCTGCGGTCGAGGATGAAGAGCGGCTCGCCGATGAGCTCGATCACCGTCTCGCGCGCGACCGGGACGAGGTCGAGGAACCCGTCGCGGAAGATGGCCCAGGTGAGGACGAGCGCCGAGAGCCCGAGCGCCAGCGGCGTGAGGCGGATGGGCGTGGGCTCGACGATGAAGGCGAAGTTCAGCACCCAGGGCGCGAGCATCGCGAAGAAGAGCATTCGCGCCTGTCTTCGCTCGAGCGGGGAGCCGCTCAGCCAGGTCGCTCCGCAGATCCCCAGCGCGCCGAGGGCGCAGGCGCTGGCGTAGAAGAGGAAGACCCAGAGGAAGGGGCCGCGCTCCTGGTGGCGGAGGAGGTACCCCCCGTGCTCGATGAGGGAGGGCGGGCCCTCCAGCCAGTCGTGGTACCCGCTGGTCCACGCGAGCAGGACGGTGGCGGCGGAGACGGCCAGCAGGGAGACGGTGACCTTGTGCCCCGCTGTCTTCCGGGTGAAGCGCAGCGCGAGCAGCAGGGCGGCGGTGGGGGTGGTGGCGAGGCCGAGCCAGACCACCCGGTGGAAGAAGACCTTCTGCTCGAGGGTGATGCTCGACAGCTCCAGCGCGTACGCGAGGGTGTGGGTGGCGACCGCGCCGGTGAGCAGCAGGTACTCGCGGGACACGTGGGAGCGGCGCCGCACAGCGAAGCCGAGCAACATCGCCCCGAGCACCACCAGTCCGGAGGCGAAGAACGCGAGGGCGTATGGGTTCTCGAAGCTCATCCACCGGGCGGAAAGATGCCGGTTCTATCCGGCATCCTCCGCCCGGGCGACCCTGCCGGGCCCATCGCTCACTTGAGCAGGAGCTCGACCGCCTGGCCGCCCGCGCCTGCCGGGCCTCCAGAGACGGGCGCGCCCGCCGTGCCCGCGGCGCCCACCGAGACGGTGAGGCCCTCCAGCCCCTCCGGCACATCCGGCAGCGACCGGGTGCTGACGAGGCCAATGGACCAGCCGCCCGCACCCGAGGCGCCGTGGCCCCCGTTCCCGCCGCGGCCGCCCGCGCCCCCATCACCGCCGGCGCGACAGTCGTTCATGGGGAGGGAGCTGACCCCGCACTGGTTCAGGTCCGACCGGACGCTGACGCCGCCTGCGCCGCCGAGCGCGCCTCGGCCGCCTTCTCCGGCCCGGCCCCCCGCACCGCCCCGGCCGGTGGTGATGCGCACGCCGTGGAAGGACGGGAGCGTCCCCCGGGAGATGATCCCGATCGAAAACCCGCCCGAGCGTCCGCTCACCCCGGCCAGCCCGGGACAGCCTCCGGCGCCGCCCCCCGCGCCACCATTGGCGAGGCTGGAGCTGCCGCAATCACCGCCTCCGGACTGGCTCCCGCCGCCACCGCCGCCGCCGCGCCCCACCGCCCCGTGCGCCGCCTCCGCGCGGGAGGCCCAGAAGACGCGCCCCTCCGCCACCGACCAGTCCGCCTCGCCGTGCGCCTGCGCGTGCGCGCCGTGTGACCCCGCCGGACCGACCAGACCGTCCCGGCCCTTGCGGTCCCCGGTGCCGTTCCCCGGGTTGTAGCCGCGCTCGCCGCCCGCGCCGCCCTGCCCATTGCCGCCGGCCGCACCGTGCTCGGGGGCGTTGCTGTTCCGGTTCCCGTCGCCGCCGTTGCCCCCGCGCGTCAAGCCGGACGTGCCCACCCCGGGGCAGGCCGAGGGCCCCGCGCCGCTCCCCCCGCGATAGGGGAGGTAGAGGCCGCTGTTGCCGCACACGTTGGGTCCGCCGGCCTCGGCGGGGGAGGGCGGGGTGAGCCCTTCCTGGCCGTCCTCGCCGTCCGCCCCGTCGTCGGTCTCGATGTCCACGTGGAGGAGCTCCACCGTCCCCTGACCGGAGAGCGAGAGCCCCACCGAGTGCAGCTCCCCGTCCTCCCGGACGCTCACGAGCCGGGCGAAGGCGAAGGTGACCTGCGGCGCGGTGACCTCGGCCAGCACGCCCTGTCCGTTGGTGACGAAGGTCGTCCGCACCGCCTCCGCGCCCTCCGGACGAGACCATCCCTGCGCGCGCGAGAGGCTGCCGTAGACGTTCGCGCCCAGCTCGAGGAGTTCTCCCAGACCCTCGGCGGCGTAGGGCTCCGGCGCGGAGGCGACGTAGACGAACCGGCGCGTCGGGTTCTGCCGGATGAGGGCCGCGGCGCGCGTCAGCGTCCGGACCGGATAGGCGGGCGAACCTCCGAAGACATCGTCGCCGTCCGAAGACACGTAGACCGACACCGCGCGCGTCCCCTCTGCCCCGTCGCAGTCGTCGTCGAGGCCCAGCTCGTCCGGGGGATCGAAGGAGAGGCACTCCCGCTCGGGCTCCTCGGGATCCGTGGGCCCGGCGTCCCTTGACTCCTCGGGCTCCTCCGGCTCGGAGGGGCCTGCGTCGGTGGGCTCGGTTCCGGCATCCGGTGCTTCCACGCCCGCGTCAGGGACGTCCGCGTGACCGGCGTCTTCGCGCACTTCGACAGGCCCGCCGCAGCCCGGGGTGACCAGCGCGCAGACCGGGAGGAGCGCGCAGAGGAAAAGCCATCGCATGGAGAGGGGCCTCAATTGCAGGTCGGGTTGAAGGTGCCGGTCGCGGTGCCGGCGGCGACGGCGGTGTGGGTGATCCGCAGCACGATGTCCTCGAGCAGCAGCGGATCGACGGACTGGTTCGCCGGCGAGCTCGTCCCATCCGGCAGCGCGACGATCACCGTGTCCTGGGAGACCGCGTAGTCGAGGAAGGACCGGTTGGGGGAGGAGGCGGTGTCGTAGCCGTTGATGCCCGCGGAGACGACGGCGGGTGCGAGCTGCCCGCCCGGGCGGAGGTTCCAGGCGACGATCTCCTCCTCGTTCTCGGTGGCGGCGCACGCACGGAGCTTGCTCGAGCCGTCGACGAACACCTGCACCTCGCCGCGCGTCCCCTGCAGCCCGGCGCCCACGAGCTTGACCTCGAGCGACTCGATGCGGTCGTTGCACAAAAGGGTGGAGAAGAGCCCGCTCTCGCGGTTGAGGGTGGTGCCGAAGCGGAGGGCCGGCCAGACGCGCCTTCCATCCGGCGAGTAGGGCTGGTCGAAGAAGAGCCGCCGGAACTGGTGGCCTTCGTCGAGGACCTCGCCGGTGTGTGCGTCGGTCACAGGTCCTGCGATGCCGAGCACGTCCTTCGCCAGCGAGATCTCGGTGACGTAGCGGTTGGTCGACGAGACGAGCAGGCGCCACTGGTTCCATGCGGCCGCCACGCAGCGGTGCGCCCGGTCGAGGTGGGCGGCGTTGGGCGAGAGCAGCACCGCCCGCGCAATGGACGAGAGGTCCGCGTTGGTCTCGTACTCGAGCGCGCGGGTGGCGAGGTAGAGGTCGCGCTTCGCGTCCGAGAGGATCCCGTCGGCGTCCGCCGCGTCGGTGTTGCGCTCGATGCGGAAGCCCGGGTCGGTCTCGAAGCTGCCCACGCGCGCGAGCCGCGCGGTGTTCTCGCGGAAGGAGGCCATCAGCCGGGACACCGTCTCCCGGTGCAGCGCCACCTGTGCGTACGCGCGCGCGACCTCGCTGGCCTTGATCGCCACCTGGGTGTCGAGCTGCTGGAACTGGAGCGCCGCCTCGAAGAGATCCTGGGCGTGCTCCAGCCGGGTGATCTCGTGTTCGACGCGGAGCGCCTCGGACTTCAGCAAGAGCTTCAGCCGGTCCCTGGAGAGGGCCAGCGACTCGCCGACGCTGGACGCGATGCCGGAGCCCAGGCCGAGCGCCGCCCCGCCGACGGCAGCCCAGACGTTGGTGTTGGCCCCGAGCGCGAGTCCGCCGACCAGTGCCGCGGCCGAGTTCATCTGCGCCTCCGCCCGCCGCAGATCCATCAGCGCCTGGTGGGTGGCGTCCACGAAGGCGATGTGCTCGGCCTGGATCTCGTGGATGGCGGCGTAGGTCTGGGTGCGGCTCGCGTAGAGATCGTACTGGGCGGCGAGCTGCTGCTGGGCGCGGACGAGCTCCAGCAGCTCGGTCTCCACGGTGAGGATCGCCTGGCGGACCGTCCCGCCGGTCTTGCCGCAGGCTTCGATGTCGCGGTTCGGCTCGCCGGAGGTGGTGAAGTCGTTGCCGCACAGGCCGCCGAGGGCGAAGACGATGTCGTCCAGCCCGTCGTTGAGCGCCTGGCCGATGGCCGAGGCATCGCGGTCGAAGGAGCGCTGCGAGTCCCTCGCCTTCGCGTCCGCCGCTACGCTGCGGGCGACCGAGCCGGTGGCGATCTCGAAGAGGCGATCGAAGTTCGTCTGGACGTCGGCCGGCGAGGTGCGCGCGAGCAGCGGCACGTAGGTCCGGGAGAGTCCGATGCCGGTGGCGTCGTCGGTGAGCGAGGCGATGGTGCGGTCCATGGAGCGGACGAGGGGCCCGAGCGCGAGCACCTCGGGCAGCGGCTCCGTGGAGGGCAGGGTGGGGTCCGCGCCGCGCCAGCGCGCGTCCAGCTCCGCGGCGAGGGCGGTCTGCAGCCAGGTGAGCACCGCGTCCGCCTGCGCGCGCCGGCGGAGCGTCTGGACGTTGGGCGTGGTGAGCCGGTCCACCGCGAGGGACGCCTCCACCAGCTCGTGGGAGCGCCGGATCGCCGTGGCCGCGAGGCGGAGCGGGATGCGGTCGTTGTCGTACTCGGGCGACATCGCGCCGAGCTGGGCGTCCAACGGACCCACCGCGCGCAGCTCCTCGAAGAGGCGGGGATCGAAGAAGCGGTAGAGCCCGGCGCCGTACCGCGCGTGGGCGGCAAGGTAGAGCCCGCGCAGCTCCGACGCCGTGGCGGTCGTGGTGTAGCGGCGGGTCTTCGCCTCGACGTACGCCTCGTTGGCCAGCAGCGTGAACAGCTCGAGGTAGGCGCGTGCGGTGTACATCGAGCCCTGGTGGGACAGCCCGCCGGTGAGGGTGGCGGCGGAGTACCAGCGGGCGCAGGCGAGCCGCTCGAGGTCGACGCAGGTGTTGGTGGCGCCGCGGGCATCCGCGCGCAGGTCTGCAGGCAGATCGTTCAGGCACGTTGCGCTGGCGGCCGCGTAGGGCGTGGTGGCGCCGTGCGTGGTCTCCGGGGTGAAGCGGAAGACGGGCGTCCGCGTGGAGCGCGGGGCGAAGAAGTTGGAGAGCGCGAAGCCGCTGGCGAGCAGGCCGTCCTCCGGGTCCACCAGGCAGTCCCAGCTTCCGTCCTCACAGCCCGGGATGGTGGAGGGCGGGCAGGTGGTGCCCACGGAGCCTGGATCCCGGATGGGGCCGACGGGCATGCCCACCGGCGCGGCGGCGGAGAACGCATCGACGGCCGCGCTGGGCACGAGCGCGAGCCTCACGCCGCCGTCGATCACCACCGGCTCCGAGGTCAGCCCGTGGATGGCTTCGGTCGCGGTGCCCACGAGCGCGCCGTCGTCGGTGAGGCGCAGGCGCAAGGTGAGCGCGCGGCCGATGTCCTGCTGCCGGAAGACGCTGCCCCCGTGGGCCGGGTAGAGCGGGGCGGCGGACGACCCATCGAGTCGTTGAACGAAGCGCAGCGTCACCTCGCCATCCTCCACGCGCGCCTCCGAGGTGGCGGTCGGGCCGCTCGCGGACGCGGGCCACAGGGTGCTCACCTCCGGATCGATCCGCGCGCGGAGCCCGTCGTCGTCGTCGCGGACGTGGATGGAGAAGCGTGTCTCGCCGAGGTCGAGCGCGAACGCACGCCCGTCGACCGGGAGGGAGGTGTGCGCGAGCGACCCGGTCCACACCCCGGTGAGGGCGGGGCGCCTCTTCACGATGACGTGGCGATCTCCCTGGCTGGAGACGATGCGCAGGGTGGCGGTGTGGCTTTCGCCGCTGGCCGAGGACAGCTCCTCCCGCGTGACGGGGATGCGGACCTCGGTCTCGCCGTCGAACTCGAAGGTGGCCTCATCCGGCTCGAGCCACGCGGCGCTGGTCTCGACGCGCGCGCGCACCTTGCCCTCGCCGCCGATTCGCAGCGGGATGAACGTCTGGTCGTCCCGGAGCGTGATCACCGACTCCGGCGTGAGGAGCATCCCGGCGCGTGTGGTGGACGGCGGATCGCCCGGCGCATGTGCATCCGCGGCACAGCGGCCGCGCGCGGTGCAGACGAGACCTTCAGGGCACGGGGTGTCCGCGCTGCACGACTGCACGCACCGCTTGAGGTCGCAGTGCATGCCGGCCGGGCAGCCATAGGAGAAGAGACAGGCGTGCGAGGCAGCGGGGACCTCGGCCGGATCGGGCGAGGCCGGAGGGCCGGCATCAGGCGAGCAGCCGCCGAGGGCGGACAGGAGCGCGAGCGCGCACACCGCGGTGGCGAGGGTCGAGCCCCGAAGCGAAGGGATGGGCATGGGCGCCGGATGCTGCCCATGGAGGGTCACCCTCACCATCTGTCAGGTGACAGATGGTGGAGGGGCCACTACCGTCCGCAGGCCGTGCTGGGACTGGGACTCGCGCCGTGATCAGGGTTGCTCTGGTCGACGATCATCCGGTCGTCCGCCTCGGGCTGCGGGTGGCGCTCACCGCGTCCACGTCGATCCGGTGGGTGGGAGACGGCACCACCCTGGAGGACGCGCGCCGGATCGCCGCGGAGGCGAAGCCGGACCTGCTCCTGCTCGACCTGCGCCTGCCGGACGGGCGGGCGATCGACGCGATAGGCCCTCTCCTCGCCGAGCGGCCGGAGCTGCGGGTGGTGCTCCTGACGGGCTCGGGGACGGCGGAGGACGCACGCGAGGCGCTGCGGCGCGGTGCGCGCGGCTACCTCACCAAAGATGACCTGGTGGAGACGATCGTGGACTCGGTGAATGCGGTGATGCGCGGCGAGATCGTCGTCGCGCCCGCCATCCGGCTCGAGCTGAAGGACCTGTCGGACCAGCCGGTGCTCAGCGAACGCGAGCGGGAGGTCCTGACCCTGGTGGCCGAGGGCTGCACCAACCCGGAGATCAGCCGGATGCTCGGGATCTCCACCGGCACCGTCCGCACCCACGTGAGCAACATCCTGGAGAAGCTCGGGGTCGCGGACCGGACGGAAGCCACCTCGGTCGCCCTGCGGCGGGGGCTCCTCTAGCGCGCGGCGGGGTTGTGGTAGCCATGGTGTCCATGGTTCGACTGCGGCTCCCCTTCGTCCTGCTGGCTCTGTGTGCGGCGTGCAGTCAGACGCCTGAACCGGAGCCCCAGCCTTCGCGGGGTGGGCTTTCGCCGATCCAGTGGGTGACGCCGGTAGAGGGCGCCCTGCTTCGGGGTGAGCAGCCGCTGCGTGTGGAGCACGTGGACGACGGCGCGTCCGCGGACGAGGTGACGTTCCGCGTCGGAGAGCGGGTCATCGACGTCGCGCGTGCCGAGCCGTTCGCCGCCACCTGGAACACCGCGGAAGCGCCCGATGGGCCGGTGACGCTGGAGGCGATCGCTTCGCGCGCAGACGGAGAGCGCGTTCAGGCATCGCATCAGGTCACGATCGACAACACCCCGCCGACGGTGGCGCTTCTGTCCCCCCGCCCTGGTGACCGCGTCGCGTCGGAGCTGATCGTTCGAGCAGCGGTGGAGGATACGCACGGCTTGGCCGAGGTCACGTTGTGGCTCGATGGGGAGAAGGCCGGGACGCGCAACGCCCCTCCGTTCGACTTCCCGCTCGAGGGGCTCCAGCCCGGTGCGCACGAGCTGCGGATCCAGTCCTTCGATGTGGCGGGCAACGAGGCGAACTCCGCGCCGGTCAACGTGATGGTCAACGCGCCGCCCACCATCGCCTTCACCAGCCCCGCGCCGGGCAGTCCCCACGAGGGATCGCTGACCCTCACGGTGGCCGCAAGTGACGATGTCGCGGTGGCCTCGGTGACCTTCGAGGCCGGTGGCTTCGTCCTCGAGAGGCTGCAGCAGCCGCCCTGGGTCCTCGACCTTCACACCTGCGACTTTCCCTCGGGAGAGCAGGTCTTCCGGGCGATCGCCACCGACGACGAAGGGGCTCAGTCCGAAGCGGCGCTGACCCTCACGCTCCAGTCGCCGCTGAAGCTGTCAGGAACGGCCGGGAACGCACGCGCGCTGCTGTCCTGGGATGGCTGCGGCGGCGGAACGTACGACCTGCTCTGGAGCACCGCACCGGAGGTGACCGAGGCGAGCAACGCCATCGCCGACGTCACGCCGGTGTACGTGCACGCGGGGCTCACCAACGAGCAGGGCCACTCCTATCGGGTCGCGCGCCGGGCGCCGAATCGGCCGGGATCGATCTCCAACGAGGTCCGCGTGTGGCCGTCTGCCGCGCCGGCCCAGTGCAGCGTCGACGGGGTCTGCGCGCAGTCGAACCGGCCCACGGGCGCAATGCTCACTGCCATCGTTTCCATCGGTCCTTCCGAGGCGTGGGCGGCGGGGCTGGGCGGCACGCTGCTTCGGTGGGACGGGAGCACCTGGACCCCGTGGCCTCATCCGGCGGGGGACGTCGACTTCACCGCGCTCGGCGCGAGCGGACCTTCCGATGTCTGGGCGGTCGGCGCTGAAGGGATGGTCCTCCGCTTCGATGGCTCGGCATGGCGTCGCATCGAGTCGGGCACCACCCGCGGGCTGGCGACGGTCTGGGCACACTCGCCCTCCGAGGTCTGGATCGGCGGAGACCTCGCCACGCTGCTTCGTTGGAATGGAAGCGCGCTCATCGGGATGTCGATCCCGAGCACGACCTCTCTGCGCAGGATCACCGGCTCCACCTCGACCGACGTGTGGCTGGGCGGCACGGGCGGCGAGCTCCTTCACTGGAATGGCAGCGCGTTCACCAGCAGGCCCGTCGGCATGTGGACCCAGGACATCCATGGACTCTGGTCGCACTCGCCGACCGGTACCTGGACGCTGCTCGGCCTCGAGATGTGGCGTCACGACGGGACGGGCTGGAGCCGGCACAGCAACCTCCCGTTCGGCTTCTCGAGGGCAGTGCTCGATGGCACCGGTCCCACCGACGTGCTCGCGGCGGGACTCCAGCTCGCGCGGTGGAACGGGACCGGGTGGGAGTTTCACGAGCACTCCGCCAACGCCACCGCTGCCATCTCGCCCGGGGACGCGTGGTTCGTGGGCGACCACGGCGCGATCCTCCGGTGGACCGGATCGAACCTCACCGGTGGCGCGAACCCGAGGTTCCTCAACGCGCTCTGGTCGCACGACGGTGCAGATCTCTTCGCCGTGGGTGAGGGCGGCCGCATCTACAGAGGCAGTCCGTCCGCGCTCTCGGCGATGAGCTCTCCCACCGCTTCGACCCTGCACGACGTGACCGGCACAGGGCCGCAGGATGTCTGGGCGGTCGGGGCGAACGGAGTGGTCGTGCGTTGGGATGGCCTGGCCTGGACGCAGGTCGGGACGAACGTCAGCGGTGCGCTGCACGCGGTCGCCGCGCTCGGTCCGGGAGAGGTCATCGCGGTGGGCGCGGGCGGTCAGGCCGTTCGTCTGAGCCCCAGCGGCGCGACACCCGTCAGCACCGGGGTGACCACGACGCTGCGAGGCGTCTGGTTCCGCAATGCGCAGGAGGGATGGGCCTTCGGCGACTCCAACACGGTCCTCCGCTGGAACGGCACCGCGTTCACGAAGGAGCCGTACACGCGCAAGTTCAACGCCCTCAGCGGCTCGCCCACCGGGAAGCGTGTCTTCGCCGTCGGAGACTCGGGCCTCATCTCCGAGTGGGACGGGACGAAGTGGGTCAACCGGATCTCGGGGACGCAGGAGAGGCTCCTCGATGTCTTCGTGGTGGACGACTCGCGGGCCTTCGCTGTCGGCGCGCAGGGGGCGCTCCTCGAGTTCGACGGGCACACCTGGAAGACGCGCAAGCTGCCCGGAGGCGCTTCCGCTCGAGCGATCTGGGCGTCTGAATCGGCCGTCCTGATGATGGACCGCGCGACGGTGTACGGCCTGCGGAGGTGACCTCTTCAGGACAACCGGCCCCGGCGGGTGGGGCACCGCGTCCCGTCCCGGGCCTATGCAGGGGGCATGTCGTCCCCCGCTCCCCACATCGCCGCCGTCGGCACTTCGCTTCCGCCCCACTTCGCCGACCAGGAGGCGATCATCGCCGCCTTCCGCGGCGTCTGGAGCCGGCAGCACTTCAACCTCGAGCGGCTGGAGGAGCTGCACCGGGCCGTGAAGGTGAAGGGGCGGCACCTCGCGCTGCCGTTGGAGGCGTACCCGTCGCTGGAGCGCTTCGCCGAGCGCAACGACGCGTGGGCGAAGGTGGGGTTGGAGGTCGGCGCCGAGGCGCTGACCCGGGCGGCCTCCGAAGCAGACATCGCGCTGCGTGACATCGACCACCTCTTCTTCGTCACCGTCACCGGCATCGCCACCCCGAGCCTCGACGCGCGGCTGGTGAATCGGCTGGGGCTGCGGACGGACATCAAGCGCACGCCGATCTTCGGGCTCGGGTGCCTCGCGGGCGCGGCGGGTGTGGCGCGTGCGGCCGACTACCTGCGCGCGTTTCCGGGACACACCGCCGCGCTGCTCTCGGTGGAGTTGTGTTCGCTGACGCTGCAGCGCGAGGACCTCTCCCTCACCAACATCATCGCCTCCGGGCTCTTCGGCGACGGCGCGGCGGCGGTGGTGCTGCAGGGCGCGGACGTTCTGGCGGGCACCGCAGAGGGCGGACCGGGGACGCCTCGGGTGGTGGCGACGAAATCGGTCTTCTATCCGGACACCGAGCGCATCATGGGCTGGGACGTCGTCGACACGGGCTTCAAGGTCGTGCTCTCGGCGAAGGTGCCGCAGCTCGTCCGGACGCACCTGCGGGGGGACGTGGACGGGTTCCTGGCGGCGAACGATCTGGAGCGGGCACGCATCCGCCACTGGATCGCGCACACCGGCGGGCCGAAGGTGCTCGACGCGGTGGGCGAGGCGCTGGAGCTGCCGCCTGACGCACTGGACCGCTCCTGGGCATCGTTGAACGAGCTCGGCAACCTCTCCTCGGCGTCCGTGCTGTTCGTGCTCGGCGACGTCCTGCGCGCGCGGCGGGCAGAGAAGGGCGACTACGGCGTGCTGCTCGCGATGGGACCGGGCTTCTGCGCCGAGCTGGTGCTGCTCCAATGGTGAGCCCCTCGCAGTGGCTCTACCTCGCGTTCCTCGCGGCGCTCGGTGCGGAGCGGTTGTTCGAGCTCTTCCTCTCCCGCCGGAACGCGGCACGCGCGCTGTCCCGAGGCGGTGTGGAGGTGGGCCAGGCGCACTTCCGCGTGATGGCGCTCTTGCACACCCTGTTTCTCGTCGCGTGCGCGATCGAAGTCGTGCTCCTCGATCGTCCGTTCCCCGGCGGGTTCGGTTTCGTCGCCCTCGCAGGCGCGGTGGCGGCGCAGGCGCTCCGCTACTGGGCGATCCACACGCTCGGCGATCGCTGGAACGTGCGCATCCTCTTCGTGCCGGGGGATGCACCGGTGACCTCCGGGCCGTACCGCTTCCTGCGCCACCCGAACTACCTCGCGGTGGTGCTGGAGCTCCTCCTCGTGCCGCTCGTACACGGCGCGTGGCTCACCGCCGTCCTCTTCTCGCTCGCCAACGCCGCGCTGCTCGTCGTCCGGATCCGGGCCGAGGAGCGCGCGCTCGGAGACCTCTATGCCAGCGCCTTCGCCGACCGTCCCCGCTTCGTTCCCCGCCTCCGCGGTTGAGCCGCACCCGCAAGAGGTCCGCGAGGTCCTTCACCGGCTCCTCGTGGACGAGCTCGGCAAGGAGGGACCGTTCGAGGACGACGCGCATCTGATCGAAGGGCTCGCGCTCGACTCGCTGGAGCTCACGGTGATCGCGGTGGGGCTGGAGAACCGCTTCCGCATCCGGCTCTCGGAAGAGGACGCCGGCGGCATCCGGACGCTGGGCGAGCTCGTCGCGCTGGTGGTGCGGCGCGCAACAGAAGGAGACGCACGATGAGGATCTCGGGACCGGCGCTTCCGGCGCTGCGGTGCAGGACCCTGGGCGAGGCGCTTCACGAGGCGGCGCATTCGGGCGCGCGGGGGCTGACCTTCATCGACGCGCGGGAGGAGGAGACCTCGCTGCCGTGGGACACGTTGTACGAGCGGGCGCTGCGCGTGGCGGCGGGGCTCCGTGCGCGCGGCATCCGGCCGGGTGATCGGGTGGCGATCGTGCTGCCCACCTCTCCGGCGTTCTGCGAGGCGTTCTTCGGCGCGGTGTTCGCAGGCGCGGTGCCGGTTCCGCTCTATCCGCCGGTGCGCCTGGGGCGGATGGACGAGTACCACGCGGCGACGGCACGGATGCTGGCGGTCAGTGGCGCGCGTTGCGTGGTCAGCGGCGGTGCGCTGAGGCTCCTGCTCGGCGGTTCGGTCGCGCTGCTGCCGCGGGACGGCCGAGGCGCGCGTGAGGTGACGGTGGAGACCGTGGAGTCGCTTCTGGAGGAGCGCCCGCGCACAGCCGTGCATCAGGAGGCGCGGGGACCGGAGGACGTGGCGCTGATCCAGTTCTCGTCCGGATCGACCGTTGCGCCGAAGCCCGTCGCGCTCACGCACCGGAACGTGCTGGCGCAGTGCGCGTCCCTGAAGGCGCTGATGCCCGAGGAGGGGCTGCATCCGACGGCAGGGGTGAGCTGGCTGCCGCTGTACCACGACATGGGGCTCATCGGCGCGCTGCTCACCGCGGTGACCTGGCCCGGGCCGCTCGCGTTGCTGCCGCCGGAGGTGTTCCTCGCGAAGCCCTCGCTGTGGCTGCGGGCCATCTCGCGTCACCGCGCCACCGTGTCGCCCGCGCCCAACTTCGCCTACGGCCTCTGCCTCAAGCGGGTGCGCGACGAGGATCTGGAGGGCGTCGAGCTCTCCTCCTGGCGCTTCGCCACCAACGGCGCCGAGCCCATCTCGGCTCCGCTGCTCCGTCGCTTCGCCGAACGCTTCTCCCGTTTCGGCTTCAATCGTTCGGCGCTGCGTCCGGTCTACGGGCTCTCCGAGGCCACGCTGGCGGTGACGTGGGCGCGCCCGCATCCCGAGCCGAAGGTGGCGGTGGTGGACCCGCTCGTGCTCGCGCGCGATGCGAAGGCCGTCCCGGTGTCGGAAGGCGCGGTGCGCGAGGTCGTCTCGGTGGGCGTGCCGGTGCCGGGTGCGGAGGTGGAGGTGCGCTCGGGGCTCGGGCTGCCGGTGAAGGAGGGCGAGGTCGGGCGGATCCACGTGCGCGGCGACTCGGTGATGCCCGGCTACTTCGAGCAGCCCGCGGAGACGGCGCGGGTGAAGGACGCAGAGGGTTGGCTGGACACCGGCGACCTCGGCTTCTGGCTCGAGGGGGAGCTCCACGTCTGCGGACGCGCGAAGGACGTGGTGATCATCCGCGGCGCCAACCACTCGCCCACCGAGTTCGAGGATTGCGCGGACGAGGTGCAGGGCGTGCGCGCGGGCTGCGTGGTGGCGGTGGGCGCCGTGCCGGCGGACATCGGAAGCGAGGGAGACGGCGAGGTGCTGCTGGTGCTGGCCGAGCGGGTGAAGCCGACCGCGCACGAACGGGACGACGCCGC